>JAFGJL010000004.1 GCA_016929115.1 Candidatus Omnitrophota bacterium
GCTGCGCTTCGCCATCCGCGAGGGCGGCCATACCGTGGGAGCGGGTGTTGTGACGGAGGTCATAGAGTAGCGTATAGCGTATAGCGTTTAGCGTATAGGGATTTAAGAAAGAATAAAAATGGCGCAACAACAACAGCAGAAGATCAGGATCAAATTGATGGCGTACGACCATAGGCTCCTCGACGTATCGACGGAGGAGATAGTGGAGACCGCTAAGCGGACCGGCGCATCGGTCGTCGGTCCGGTCCCTCTTCCCACGAGACGCGAGATATTCACGGTATTGAGGTCTCCGCATGTAGACAAGAAATCGAGGGAGCAGTTCCAGATAAAGACCCACAAGCGGCTTCTGGACATCATAAACCCCACAGCGAAAACGATCGACGCACTGAAGAAGTTGGACCTTCCGGCCGGCGTCGACGTGGAGATCAAGTAGGGGAAGAGCGGTTATACCGGATGCTTTGACCGACCTCGGGCGGCATCGATGGTTAAAACGCGGCAAAGCATGCGGGACGTTTTTTGTAAGGCAAGGGTAAGATGACAGGCATTCTTGGAAAGAAGATCGGGATGACGCAGGTTTACACGGAAGAGGGCAACCTCATGCCCGTTACGGTGATCGAAGCCGGCCCGTGCTACGTCCTGCAGATAAAGACCGTTGAGAAGGACGGCTATAACGCTATCCAGATCGGGTTCGGCGCGAAGCGCGAGAAACTTGTCAACAAGCCGGACGCCGGGCGTTTCAAGAAGGCCGGCGTGGCGGCTGTGCGGTTCGTGCGCGAGCTGAGGGTGGCCGATGTCGCACCCTATAAGGTCGGCCAGAAGCTCGAGGCGGATCTCTTCGCCAAAGGGGACTTCGTCGATGTCATAGGTACTTCCATCGGCAAGGGCTTCCAGGGCGGCATGAAGCGCTGGGGATGGTCGGGCGGGGACGCCGGCCACGGCTCTATGTTCCACCGCGCCATAGGCTCGATACAGTCGGGCGCGCGCCTCGGCAGGGTGACGAAGGGCCACCACATGCCGGGCCACATGGGCGTCGACAGGGTCACGGTCCAGAATCTGGAAGTGGTGCAGGTGGATAAAGAGAACAATCTTCTGGTCGTCAAGGGAGCGGTCCCGGGCCATGATAAAGGTTACCTGATAGTGAAGGAAGCGCGCAAGCGGCCGAAAGGCTTCGTTAAGGTGAAACCCGTAGCGCACGCAGCGAAGAAGAAGAGCGTGAAGTCCCATGTCGCGGCCGCCGCGAGGAAAAAATAGCCAATGACAACAAAAAAGCCAGCAGCAGGAAAGAAGAATAAGGGCGCGCGCAAGGCCAGAAAAACGGCCATAGAAAGCGCCGCCAAGTCCGCTGTCAGGGAGAAGGGCCCCGTAGATACGTCTCTGCCGGTATTCGACATGAACGGCAAAGAGGTGGAGCGTTTTCAGCTGAACAAAGAGCTCTTCACGGGCAAGGTCCATAAGAGCGCCCTATACCAGGCAGTCCGCATGTATAACGCCAACAAGCGCGCGGGCACCGCCTCGACGAAGACGCGCGGCGACGTCTCGGGCGGCGGCAAAAAGCCCTGGAGGCAGAAGGGCACAGGCAGGGCAAGGGCGGGCTCGAGCCGCTCTCCTCTTTGGCGGGGCGGCGGCATAGTCTTCGGGCCGCATCCCAGGGATTTTCATTACGACCTGCCGTGGAAGGTGAAGAGGTTGGCGTTACTCTCCAGCCTCAACTCAAAACTTACGGACAACAGGTGGATAGGCGTAAGCGCTGTCGACATAAAAGAGCCGAAGACTAAGGTCTTCCAGGCCGTCATGGACGCCCTGAAGCTCAAGGGCAAGAGCCTTTTTGTAGTTGAGGACATCAACGAGAACCTTAAGAGGTCGTCGCGGAACATATCCGGCGTCAGCGTGAAGAACTACAGGGATTTCAACACCGTCGACGTCCTTACGTGCGACATGCTCGTCATGTCGAAGACCGCCCTCGAGAAGCTGCCGGAAAGGCTTAAGGTATAGCTATGAAGAACCCATGCGACGTGGTCAAGGGGCTGTTGAGGACCGAGAAGGGCGGGCGCCTTATGACGCTGAACCAGTATCTTTTCTGGGTCGACATGAAGTCCAATAAGATAGAGATAAGGAAGGCTGTCGAGGAGATATATAAGGTCAAGGTAAAGAGCGTGAACACATCCATGGTGCGCGGCAAGATGAGGCGCATACGCTATAAGGAAGGCAAGACTTCCGACTGGAAGAAGGCTATCGTTACGTTGCAGGCAGGAAACAAGATAGACGTGGCGTAAAAGGAAAAAATGGGACTTAAGAAATTCAGGCCGACAACGGATTCATTAAGATGGACGGTCATCTCGGACTTTGAGGAGCTCACCAAGGGCAAGCCGGAGAAGAGCCTACTTATGCCCCTCAGGAAGTCGGGCGGCAGGAACGCCTACGGCCGCGTCACCAGCCGCCACCGCGGCGGCGGCCACAAGCGCATGATCCGCATCATCGATTTCAGGCGCGACAAGCTCGATGTCCCGGCAAAGGTCATCGCCATCGAGTACGACCCGAACCGCTCGGCCAGGCTGGCCCTCCTGCAGTACCGGGACGGCGAGAAGCGCTACATCATAGCGCCGGTGGGGTTGAACGTCAACGACGAGGTCCTGTCGAGCAGGGCGGCGGAGATCAAGACCGGCAACGCGATGACGCTTGAGAGCATACCGCCGGGCACGCCGATCCATAACGTCGAGTTCAAGAAGGGCTCGGGCGCCAGGATCGCGCGTTCAGCGGGCAACGCCTGCGTCATCATGGCCAAGGAAGGCGGCTTCGCCCACGTGAAACTGCCGAGCGGCGAGATACGCCTCATCACCCTCGACTGCTTCGCGACGATCGGACAGGTCGGCAACATCGAACACGACAGCATATCCATCGGCAAGGCCGGCAGGTCCCGTTGGCTGGGCAGGCGGCCGTACTCGCGCGGCGTCGCGAAGAACCCGCACGACCACCCGATGGGCGGCGGCGAGGGCAAGGCTGCGGGCGGTATACCGCGCTCCCCGACCGGACAGTACGCCAGGGGCCTTAAGACCAGGCACAGCAAGAAGGCGTCCGACAAATATATCATAAAGCGAAGGAAATAACAGATGTCCAGATCGATATCGAAAGGGCCGTTCATAGACGACAAGTTGATGCAGAAGGTGCAGTCGGCCGTGAGGTCCGGCGACAGGAAGCCCATCAAGACGTGGTCGAGGCGCTCGACCATAACCCCGGAGTTCGTCGGGATGAACATCGCGGTCTACAACGGCAAGAAATTCATCCCTGTCTACATAACCGAAAACATGGTGGGCCATAAACTGGGCGAATTCTCGCCCACGCGCGTCTTCAAGAGGCACGGCGCGGCAACGGAAGTCTCGAAGGAACTCACATAATGGTCACAAGGGTCGTAGCGCGGTACATCAGGATAACGCCGAGGAAGTTCCGCCAGATCATACCTATGATAAAGGGCAAGAACCCGGAGCTCGCGCTCGCCATCCTGATGAACGTGAACAAGAAGGCGGCGCAATGCGGAATAGAGGTATTGAAGTCCGCTATCGCCAACGTCAAGAGGATACCGGACATGGACCCCTCCACGGTCTATATATCGAAGGTCGTGGCCGATTGCGGGCCGCAGCTGAAGAGGTTCAGGGCGGCTTCCATGGGCAGGGCCTCGACGATAAGGAAGCGGACGAGCCATATCACTCTGGAGATAGAGCAGGCACCGGCGGAGCAGGCGGCTGGAAAGCGCGCGGCAGCGGGAAAGGCGGCTCATGAAGCGCCGGCCAAAGAGGCCTCCGCCAAAAAGCACAAGGCGCGGCCTGAGGCCAAAAAGGCGAAGCCGCGTCACGAAGCCAAGAAAGGAAAATGAGGTAAGAATGGGACATAAGGTCCATCCGTACGGTCTAAGGGTCGGTTACATCTATAACTGGAAATCGCGCTGGTTCGCGAAGAAGGCCGATTTCTCCAGGCTCCTGCTGCAAGACCTTAAGATAAAGAAATATATAAAGAAGGCCCTTTCCACGGCAGCGGTCTCCAAGATCGAGGTCGAACGTGCCAGTGATAAGGTAAGGGTCCTCATCTATACGGCAAGGCCCGGCATCATCATAGGCCGCAGGGGCGCCGAGATAGAGAAGCTGAAGGACGAGCTCCAGTCGATCGTGGGCAAAGAGGTCATGATCGACATAAAGGAGATAAAGAACGCCAACACCGACGCGCAGCTCGTGAGCGAGAACATCGCGTTCCAGATAGAGAAGCGCATCCCGCACAAGAGGGCGATGAAGAAGGCCATCCAGGCCGGGCTCGATTCCGGGGCCCAGGGCATGAAGATAATATGTGCCGGCAGGCTGGGGGGCTCGGAGATAGCGCGCACGGAGTCCTACCGCGTCGGCTCGATACCCGCGCAGACGCTGCGCGCCGAGATAGATTACGGGTTCTCCGAGGCGTTCACCAACTACGGACTGATAGGCATAAAGGTGTGGGTATACAAGGGCGACAAGGTGCTGGACAAGCAGCCGCAAGACGACGCGCAGGAGACTAAGCGCCAGTCCTCAAGAACGACGCTTTAAGGGAGAACCACCATGGCATTGATGCCCAAGAGGGTAAAATTCAGGAAGACGCAGAAGGGCAAGAACAGGGGCGCCTCTTTCAGGGGCTCGACCCTCTCCTTCGGCGGATTCGGCCTGAAGGCGCTTGAGAACCATCTTCTCACGGACCGGCAGATCGAGGCCGCGAGAGTCACTTTGATGAGGCACTTGAAGGGCGGCGGCAAGGTCTGGATCAGGGTCTTCCCGGACAAGCCCATCACCAAGAAGCCCGCGGAAACCAGGATGGGAAAGGGCAAGGGCCTTCCCGACCACTGGGTCGCGGTCATAAAGCGCGGAAAGGTCCTGTTCGAGATGGACGGCGTGCCGATAGATCTGGCGAAGGAATCGATGAGGGTGGCCGCCCATAAGATACCGTTCCGCACCAGATTCATCACGAGGGCGGAAAAAGCATGATAACGGCCAACGAACTGAGGAACATGACGGTCGACGAGATAGAGCGCAAGGTCGAGGCCCTGAAGAAGGACCTTTATGACCTGAGGACCGAGGTGAAGGCCGGAAGGATAGATAAGCCGCACAAGATAAACGACGCGCGCAAGGACATAGCGCGGTGTCTCACCGTCATCAGGGAGAAAGAAAATGCCAACAAACGTCCGGCGTAAGCGCAAAGAGAGGATAGGCGTCGTCACCAGCGACAGCATGGACAAGACGATCACCGTCCAGGTCGGCAGGATATTCAACCATCCCGTCTACGACAAGGCGATAAAGATGCAGGCCAAGTTCAAGGCGCACGACGAGAAGGAAGTCGCCAAGGTCGGCGATACGGTCCGCATCGAGGAGACGCGGCCGCTCTCCAAGACGAAGCGCTGGCGCCTGGTCGAGATCATAAAGAAACGCCAGGCCGAAGCCGGCGAAACGAGATAGGTGCGCGATGATCCGCATGAGGTCGATACTGGATGTAGCTGACAACACCGGCGCCCGCAAGGCGTCGATGATAGGCGTTATCGGCAGGGGCAACCGCCGGTTCGCCAACATAGGCGACATCATCACATGCAACATCAAGGAGGCCTCGCCTGACGCCATAGTCAAGGAGCACGAAGTGGTGAAGGGCGTCGTGGTGAGGACGGCGGCCCCGATCGCCAGGCCGGACGGCAGCATCCTGCGGTTCGACCGCAACGCCGTTGTCATCATCGACCTTCAGATGAACCCGAGGGGCACGAGGATATTCGGGCCGGTCGCGCGGGAGCTGCGCGACAAGAATTTTATGAAGATAATATCGCTCGCGCCAGAGGTGATATAACGATTATTTCCCGCCCCGGCCGGGAACCAATGCGCCGGGATGATGGTTCCCGGCCGGGGCGGGAACAAGGCTAAGGTTAAAAAAATGAACAAGATAAAGAAGAACGATACGGTATATGTCCTGAGCGGGCGCGACCGGGGAAAGACCGGCAGGGTGTTCAGGGTCTTCCCGTCGAAGGGGAAGGCGCTTGTGGAGGGCGTGAACTACGTGAAGAAACACATGCGCAAGAGCCAGGCGAACCCGCAGGGCGGCATCGTCCAGAAGGAGAGCGCCATCGCCCTTTCCAACATCGCGCTGTACTGCAAGTCATGCAACAAGCCCGCGCGCGTGGGGATGAACATCCTGACCGACGGCACAAAGACGAGGTTCTGTAAACGCTGTGAAGAGGTCCTATAAGCCATGAACGAAACGCCTAAAGAGGCACCCGACCAGAAGCAGCCGCAAGGTGAGAAGCAGCCGCCGAGCCAGAAGCAGGCGCAAGACGGCCAGCAGGGCCCTAAGGATAAACAGGCCCAGCAGCAGAAACAGCCTCAAGCGGAGAAGCAGGCGCCGAAGAAAGAGCGCGCGCCGCTGGTCAAGCGCACGCCGCGCCTCCTGGCGCGCTACAGGGACGAGATAGCGCCCGAGATGATGAAGGTATTCTCTTACAAAAACAAGCTCCAGGTCCCGCGCCTGGTAAAGATAGTCATAAACGTGGGGCTCGGCGAAGCGACCCAGGACATAAAGCTCCTCGAAGCGGCGCAGGGCGAGCTGGCGATGATCACGGGGCAGAAGCCCGTCGTCACAAAGGCTAAGAAGGCCATAGCGAACTTCAAGATACGCCGCGGCTCTTCGATCGGCTGCAAAGTGACGCTGCGGCGGCTCATGATGTACGAATTCCTCGATAAGCTGATCGCCATCGCGATACCGCGCATCAGGGACTTCAGGGGTTTGCCGGACGATTCGTTCGACAAGCACGGCAACTACTCCTTCGGCCTGAGTGAACAGGTCATATTCCCGGAGATAGACGTGGACAAAGTCATGAAGCCCCACGGAATGGATATAACGGTCGTGACGACGGCAAAGACGGAGAAAGAGGCGCGGGAATTGCTGCGGCTTTTCGGCATGCCGTTCAAAAAGGCGGCATAAGAGAGCATATATGGCAAAACAATGTCTGATACTCAAGCAGCGGAAGACCCCGAAGTTCAAGGTCAGGCGCTATAACAGGTGCCAGCTTTGCGGCAGGCCCCGCGGCTACATCAGAAGGTTCCAGCTCTGCAGGATCTGCTTCAGGGAGCTCGCCTCACGCGGCGAGATCCCCGGCGTGGTGAAAGCAAGCTGGTAAGCCTGGGCATTTCTCTTGAAATGCCCGGCCATCCCGCACCTTTGGTGCGGGATAGGTAAGGCAAAGACGAAAGGACGCAAGGATAATATGGCGTTGACAGACCCCATCGCGAACATGCTCACGGTGATCAGGAACGCGAGCTCCACCAAGAAGGAAGTGGTGGAGGTGCGTAATTCGCGTTTTTCCGAGGAGCTGCTCAGGATATTCAAAAAGGAAGGGTTCATCGAGAACTACAAGCTTGTCAAGGACAACAAGCAGGGCATCCTGAGGGTATATCTGCGTTACGGCAAGGACGGCACGCCGGCTCTTCTGGGCCTGAAGCGCGTCTCCAAGCCGAGCTTGAGGATCTATAAGGGAAAGGGCGAGCTGCCCAAGGTGTACGGCGGGCTCGGTTCGGCGATCGTCTCGACGTCAAAAGGCGTCATGACCGACAAAGAGGCCAGGGCGCAGAAGATCGGCGGCGAGGTCATCTGTTATATTTGGTAGGGATTTTGGTCTGCCATTTTGA
>JAFGJL010000034.1 GCA_016929115.1 Candidatus Omnitrophota bacterium
CGCCTGGGCCTGCTCGCTCACCGCTTTTTCCGCTTCGGCCTGCTTAGCCTCAATGCCTTCAACCCGCGTCTCGAGCGTATCGACCTTCGTCTTTATGCCCGTGACCTCTTCCTGCATCTTTTTCGGCGCCGACGCGCAACCGCAGATCGTTACGGCCATAAAAAGCGCAAATGCCGCGTAAACAATAGCTTTCATCCTCATGTTTTTACCCCTTCCTTATATTTTCGTTATTGCCCAATTATACAATATGCGGTTTAAAAAAGCAACAAGCGAGCTTATTTTGCTTAAGCGCCGGCCTCTTTTTTGAGCGTTTCGTATTCCCGCCATATCTCAGGAGGCATATGATCACCGAATTTCTCGAGAAGCTTGCGCACATCCGCCAGTTCCGGCCGCCATTCTTTAAGATCGACCTTAAAAAGACGCTCAAGCTTCGGCTTGGAGATCTTCAGCCCCCTTAAATCAAGGTCTTTTATGTGCGGGACGAACCCTATCGGCGTTCTTTTCGCCTCAACGCTGCCGTTGACCCTGTCGATGACCCATTTAAGGACGCGGATGTTATCACCGAACCCCGGCCACAAGAACTTGTTCTTCTCGTCCTTGCGGAACCAGTTGACCGCGAATATCTTCGGCGGGTTCGTCATCCTGGCGCCTATGGCGAGCCAGTGCTGTAAGTAGTCGCCCATGTTATAGCCGCAGAAGGGGAGCATAGCCATCGGGTCGCGGCGCAACACCCCTTCCTTGTGTGTGGCCGCCGCGGTCGTCTCGGAGCCCATGCGCGCGGCAGCGAAAACGCCGTTCTGCCAGTTCAGGCTCTCGAAGACCAGCGGTATAAGGCTGGTGCGTTTGCCTCCGAATATCATCGCTGAGATGGGCACGCCCTTCGGGTCATCGAACTCCTTCGACAGGTTCGGCGCGTTATAGATCGAGACGGTGAACCTTGAATTGGGGTGCGCGGCCTTCGTCTTGTAGGACGGCTCCCAGTGCTCGCCCTGCCAGTCAAGGGCGCTTCGCGGAGGCGGGATGCCCATGCCCTCCCACCACGGCTCGTTTGTGTCGAGGTCAAGCGCTGTGTTGGTGAAGAGGGTGGGGTAGAAGGCGCCTTTTTTGAGCGCCGTCATCATGTTGGGGTTCGTCTGCATGGAGGTCCCCGGCGCGACGCCGAAGAAACCGGACTCCGGATTGATAGCCCAGAGGCGGCCGTCGGGGCCGACATTGAGCCATGCTATGTCGTCACCCAGCGTCCATACCTTATAGCCGGGCAGGGCCGACCGCATCATGGCGAGGTTCGTCTTGCCGCACGCGGAGGGAAGGGCGGCCGTGATATAGGTTACGTTGCCTTTAGGGTCCTCGACGCCCATTATGACCATGTGTTCGGCGAGCCACCCCTCCTGTTTTCCTAACCACGAGGCTATCCTCAGGGAAAAACATTTTTTGCCGAGAAGGGCGTTCCCGCCGTAGCCGGAGCCTATGCTCCATACGAGATGGTCGTCCGGGAAATGCATTATGAAGCGCTTATTGGGGTCGAAATCGCCGACGGAATGTATGCCCTTCACAAAGTCTTCGCGCGAGCCTATCTTGTCGATGACGGACCTTGACATGCGGGTCATTATGCGCATGCTGACAGCGACGTAAGCGATATCGGTGAGCTGTATGCATGCCTTGGCGTAGGGTGAGTCCGGATGGCCCATGGTGTAGGGGAGGACGTACATCGTCTTGTCCCGCATGGCTCCGTCGGACAGTTTCGCCATCATCCGCTTCGCCTCATCCGGGTCCATCCAGTTGTTGTTAGGGCCGGCGGTCTCCTTATCGGGATGGCATACGTAAGTCAGGTGTTCTACTCGAGCGACATCGGAAGGGTGGCTTCTGTGCAGGAAGGCCTTCGGCCACCTGTGCTGGTTCAGGGCCTGAAATACCGGTTGGCCCTCTATCTGTTCATCGAGTATGCCTGCCTCGACTAGCTCATGGGCCTCTTTTTCAGAACCGTCGCACCAGTACACCTTTTTGGGTTTGAATAACCGGGCTTGCTCGTCGACCCATCTTTCGATCGCTGTTGCCATGAAGCAATATCCTCTCTCTGTTTTATGGGGAAAGCGCTTTTTTAAATAAGGAGCTGACAAAGACGGAGTCGTCAGTTTTTAGTTGCTGAACGGCCAGCTCGCCTATATCATAAGCGCCATTATCCTTTAACACCGTCTTTATGCGCTCAACGCACCTTTTGACGCCGGCGCCGCTGCCGTAAGTGACGAAGATTACAGCCTTCTTGCCATTTAAGCCCGAAATACCATCAAGGTATGTGTTGACGGCCGGAGTAGGCGCGAAGGCCCATACAGGGCAGCCTATAAGGATGAGGTCGTAAGGGCTCGCGTCGTATTCTATCCCGTCTTGCAAGTCGGACCGTTTTCCGGTGAACGCGGCCCCGCACTGGCCGAGAAAAGAGGCGATCTCTTCCTTTGGCTTAAGCCGCTGTATCGTGACATCGCCTTTTTGCCTGAGGATGCCTGCCAGGATGTTGGCCGTTTTTTCGGTGTTGCCGCTGTAAGAGTAATAGGTTATAAGGGATCTCATGCGAGCGATCTCAGGCCAGAAGATCTTTTATATTTGACGGGAGAGGCTCTGATTTTTTGATGAAGGCTACGCCGACGTCGTACATGCCATCGTCGGTCGATTCGACCCTTACCACCTTGCCGAGGACCTTATCGTTCACGACGAGGACGCTCTCTTCTATCTCTTCGCAGACCCTTGTCGTCTTGAAGTCGAGGTCGAGTATGACTATGCTCGACATCTTGGGCATCGTCTTCGACCTGAAGAGCAAGCCGGCGGCGCTCAGGTTCTTTGAGACGACGTCGAAGAACTTGAAGCGTTCATCCTTTTCATGCGAGGGGTCGATCACGATATAATGTATGGGCTTTTCGTAGGCGTATCTAAGGAATTCCCTTCTTTCCCTGCCCTTATAAGCGTCGGCCATCTTAATCTCCCTTCGTGTGGATATGCTATTCAAAACCCCGAGCAAAATCCCTCGGGGTTTTGATGAAGCATCTCGGTGCCAAGGACGGGCCTTTTTAGCGGCCGCTATCCTTGCGCTTCGCGAAGCACTCTTTGCAGTATATAGGACGATCTCCGCTGGGTTTGAAAGGGACTTCACACTCCTTCTTGCAATCCGCGCAGATCGCTTTGTGCATCTCTCTCGGCCTTCCGCCGAACCCGCCACCGCCTTGCTGAAACGCCATAACTCCTCCTTTATTATTCAGGCGCCGTGTCCAAACGGCACCTGTGACCACTGTATAAATTATACACCTCTGAACAGAAAAATACAAAGCATATTTTATCTTCCGCCGCGCATGACCCAGTAATCGGTGCCGTCCTTTACCTTTAAGAGATAGAGGCGCCTGTTGACGTTCGCTTCCTTGGCGAAAAGGCGCATATAAAAATCGTCATAGAATTCAGGGGCTTCCAGGTAATAGCCGTGCCTGAAAGAAGCCCTGTTTATGGGGGTCACATCGATCACGGTGATCCTGTCGGGAGCGAGCGACTTCAAATAGAGCATGTCCTTCGCTTCCTCAAGCTGCTTCGGCTCACTTAGCCTCTGCCGGCCTAGCTTTTTCTCGCCGGTTATCATGCCGCTTATGAGCAAGGCGTCGTCGTTGGAGGAAACATATGTCGTCACTTTCCTCGAAAGGGCCGCCAGCTCGTCCTTGAATCGGAGGTCGAAATCATCCTCCCCGACATCGGGCGCCGTCAGTACGACATGGTCTATCTCTGCTTCCGCATCGGCCAGGTCGTCATATTTATACATATGGTCGAAAGCGTCGCACACTACCTGGCATCCCAGGCTTGAGGCCTCGACCCAGAGCCTTTCGGGCTTGATCTCCCTGGTGATCTTTGCCAAAAGCTCTCCCAGATACGGCCCCGACATGCTTGCGTAAGACCGGGCCTTCTCATAACCCATGATGCTTACTGCCTGGTCGCCCGGCCAATCGAAGAGCAATACGGGAGTGTTGACGTCGAGAAGATAGGCGAAATAGGCGGTCTTTATAGTGGTGTATTCGAACTTATCCTTATACCCGAAGACGAGCACGAGCAGGGAGTGGTGGGGGGAGGCTTTAACGGCATCGGCCAACCGCTGCATGAAAGCGGCCTCTTCCAGCTTATCGATCTTGTCTATGCCTATCGTCCCGGTCCATTGTAACCGTCTCGGTACGACCTTTCCTATCTTTATGTCAGGGTTTATCCTGACGTCCATTGTCCCATACGTCATCTCACCGGCCAGGTCGCTCTTGAAGGAAAGGGAAGAGCCTTTGGGCGTTTCGACTTTCCGGTCCGTCGCATAGAAGATGCCGATGACCCTGTTGTTGCCTTCCACCTTATACGGTATGCGCCTGTAGAGGTCCTTCAGATATGATGTGGATGTCTGTATGGGCACAGACGAACATCCGGCCAGGAAGAGGGAACAGCATATCACTATTGTTATCTTGCGGAAAAGCATGGCTTTATTTTTTTATTAAGATGGCTCCCCCGCTAGGACTCGAACCTAGGACACTCTGGTTAACAGCCAGATGCTCTACCAGCTGAGCTACAGGGGAGCGATGTTGTCTAAAAACTTTCTTCCTGCGCCTGTTTTGAGGTATTTTTCTCGCGCAAGAGCTGATTTTTTGTCAGAGAGCGACTCATGATATATTAGCTCAAAAGGACTATTTTGTCTTGTCCAAACATTTGAGCCAGTGTTGTGATCGTGCAATCTTTCTTCAGGACTCTTGTGTGTATAGCCAATGTATCTTTTATTATTCTGCTTGCTTCGTAACGCATAAACGTAGTACATAATTAACAGCCCCCGCCTAAACCTCCCTATACGCAACTCATGGCGGGTCCGCCATGCATGTGTTCCTGTGTAGCATAGGCGGAAGATGCTCTACCAGCTGAGCTACAGGGGAGTGACTTTTAAAAGAACAGACTTTCTATAGGCGTTAAAAAGTGTAACACAAGAACGGGAATTTTTCAATTATTTTCCCGTCGGCGGTCAGCGGTCCCTTCCGGAAGCGTTTTTTAGGTCTTCGAGGAAAGGAGGGTTTATATCGAGGCCGAGGGCCCTGCCTTTGTACACATCATCCCACGCCTTGCCGTATTCTTCCTTCATGTAGTGGACGACCGCCCTGTTGTGGTAAGCCATAGCGTGGTTGGGGTTAAGTTCGATCGCTTTATTGAAGTCGGCGATGGCGCTATCGACATCTCCCTTGAAGGCATAAGCCGTCCCCCGGTTGAAGTATCCCTCGGCATATGGAGGGTAAAGCTTTACCGAGATAGTGAAATCGGCGATAGCGCGGTCGATATCGCCCAGGGCCTGGTAAGAAAGGCCCCTGTTGGTATAGCCGAATATATAGCTGGGGTTCAGTTCCAGCACCCTGTTGAAATCGGCTATAGCCTTTTCATGCCCGTCCTTTCTCGCAAAGACGTTCCCGCGGTTGTTATAGCCGCGCTCATCGTTGGGGCTGTATTCTATCGCCTGGTCACAATAAGCGAGCGCTTTATCAAGATCGCCGTTGTCCTGGTAGAAGGTGGCAAGCTGCATATAGGGCCTCGATTTATGGGGGGATTTTTTGACAGCGTCTGTCCACAACGAAAGCTCATCCTTCCAGACGAAATTCCTGTTATAAGCCAGGACGCCGTAGAATATGGTGATGGGAATAAGCACCCCTACCATAAGCCTGATGTTCTTGCGGCCCAGGAGATAATAAACGGCGCTTACTGTAAAAAGGGCGAAACCGAACATCGGAAGGTAGAGGCGGTGCTCGAAGATCAGGTCCCTGATAGGGATGACGCTCGACTCCGGCAGGAGCGCTAGAAAGGACCATAAGACCGAAAATGAGGCTAGGCGGTATTTTTTGCGCATCCGGACAGCCGCTATGATGATAGCGGCCAATAGGACCAGGCTTGCCAGCGTAGAGGGCTCGAGCAACGATCTTCCCGCGGGATAGTCGTAATCGATGTTCTGGTTAAAAGGGAGGATGATAAGCCGCAGGTATGTCACAAGGACGCGGAATTGAGTCAGGAGATAGTGTCCCGGGCTTATATTGGGGAACGTTTCTGGTATGCGGCGCAGGTGGACGAAATCCACCGTTTTCGTGGCCAGCATCGTCAGCGGTATGATAAAGAAGGTCGCAAGTAACGGCACGACGCGCTTCCAGTCGGTCTTTTTGCCGTTCCTTATGAAGAAGGATTCATATAACAGGATGGCGAATGGGAGGGTTAGCGCCATCTCTTTCGTGAACATGGCAAGAACGGCCGCGGTAAGCGAACCGGCATAGCATAATACGGACGCGGCCGGGCTTTGCGAAAGGCGGGACCTGGCGTAGAGGCAGAGGGAGGCCAGGTAAAAGAGCGATGACATGGATGTGGCCCGCTGGATGATGTACGTCACGGCCTGCGTCTGTACCGGATGCGAGACGAAGATGAGCCCGACGAAAAGGGCTATTATATCAGCATGGCGCGAGATCGCCTCGTCCTTCATGCGGGGCGTCGAAAGCGTAAGCAGCGTAAGCCGCCAGGCGAGGACGGAAGCGATAAGGTGGATGGCGATGTTGAAGATATGATAGCCGGCGACATCGAGCTTTCCGAAATGATAATTGAGGGCGACCGAAAGATAGGTCAGGAACCGCGTCGGCCAGAAGTTCCATATCGTCTTGAGGCGGTCGAGCCTTATTATGCTTATATTATTCGTGATGGAATAGTTGTCGTCCAGATGGAAGCCGCTCTGCAGGGTATTAGAATAGACGATTATGCCGACGGCGCATATCAATATGAGGGCCGCTATATTCCCGTATCTCCGCCTGTTGAAAGGCCGCGCCACGATATCGCTACCTCTCTTTTCCGGAAGCCTTTTTCAGGTCTTCGATGAACTGGGGATGTGGCCTGCCTCCCAGCGCTTCGAGCCTGCGCACGTCATCCCAGGCCTTGCCGTACTCCTTTTTCAAAAAATAGGCTATGGCCCTGTCGTTATAGGCCTTGGCATAATAGGGATTACTGACGACAGTCGCGGTGAAATCGGCGATAGCCCGGTCGGTATCACCCTTTGCCATGTAGGCGTTACCTCTATTAGAGAGGGCATTGGTGAAGCGCGGGTTTATCTCTATCGCCTTTGTGAAATCATGTATGGCCCGGTCTAGGTCGCCCTTGACGGCGTATGCGACACCGCGGTTATTGTAAGAGCTGCTGTAGTAAGGGTTCAGCTCTATCGCCTTGTCGTAGTCTTCTATACCCCGGTCGGTGTCGCCTTTTACGGTATAGGCATTTCCGCGCTCGTCGTAAGGCCTGGATTTATTCGGCGATTTTTTTATCGCGTCGTTCCAGAGCGATATCTCGTCCTTCCATACGAAATTCCTCGCGTAAGTGAGGGCGGCGTATAAAATGGTGAGTACGATCAAGATGCGCGCCATGAGCCTTATGTTTTTTTGTCCGAAAAGATAGTACAGGGTGGTGACGAGGAAAAGCGCATACCCGAACGTCGCTAAATATATCCTGTGCTCGAAGGTGACATCTCTTATGGGTATAAAGCTTGATTCGGGAAGAAGCGCGATAAAGAACCAGAAGATGGAAAAAGAGACAAGCCTGTATCTTTTGAAGAGATACAGCGAGGCGATGATCATTATCGAGATGGCGGAGAGGCTCGCTAGGACCGGAACCTCGAAAAATCCGTCGGCCACGGGGTAATCATGGTCGATATTCTGCCCTAAAGGGATGAAGAGAAGCCGCATGTATGTTATGAGAACCCTGAACTGGGTGAATAGGTACTGCCACGGGGAATAGATGGGAAGCGGCTCTGATACGAGCCGCATCTCTTTAAAACTGACGCTTCGGGTGAAGATCATCGTAAGAGGTATTACGGCGATGAGGGCGAGGAACGGCGCGAGATACTTCCAGTCGATCTTTTTCCCCTCCTCTTTCATAAAGGTGTATTCATACAGGAGTATCATGAAGGGGAGCGTTATCGTCATCTCCTTGGTGAACATGGCGCAAACGCCCGCGGCGAGCGAGCCTATATAGCAAGCGGTATTTTTCCCGGAAAGGCGCGCTTTCGCGTAGAGGCAGAGCGACGCGAGATAGAACAATGCGGCCATCGATGTGGCGCGCTGGATGATATAGGTGACGGCCTGCGTCTGTATGGGATGCGCCACGAATATCAGCCCGACGAAAAAGGCTATAAGAGGCGAACGGTCTTTTATGCCGTCATTTTTTATGGCAGGGGATGAGAGCGTGAGAAGCGTCAGCCACCAGGCGCACAGGCCGGCCCCGAGATGGATAATGATATTGAATATATGATAGCCGGTGAAGTTGAGACGGCCGAAGTGATAGTTGGCCGCTACCGAGAGATAGGTCAAAAAACGCGTAGGCCAGGTCGCCCAGATAGCGCCCATATTTTTAAGGCTTACGATGGTCGGGTTCTGGAAGACGGAATCCCTGTCGTCGAGATGGAAGGAGCTCTGGAATGTATTGGAGTAGATGAGTATGCCCAGAAGGCACAATATTGCGATCGTAACGGCGCGATAATGTCTCATATAACGTTATGATATGGTATAATACTGCCATTGTCAATAGCTCAGTGGTCTCAAAAACCCTTCAAATAAAAGAAGCTCCAAATGAGATTTTATCCTGAAGAGGTCCTCTTTTGCCCGACGGCAGCGTGTAATCTGAGATGCGCGCATTGCGTTACGCCCAAGTCTCCTGCGCTTCTTTCCGCGCGGCCTGCCGTAAGATTTTTGCGCGGCTGCAGAAAGCTCGGCATAGAACGCGTCGGATTCACGGGCGGCGAGCCTTTCCTCGCGCTGGGCCTGGTATGCCGGATAACTCGCGAAGCGGTCAGGGCCGGCATGGTATTCGACCGCATCATGACGAACGCCTCGTGGTTTAAGGATACGGGCGAGCTCAGAAGCAGTCTCCGGAGACTTTTTGAAGCCGGCTATGACGGCTCGATCTGCGTGAGCGTCGACGCGTTCCACAGACAGGACCTGAAAAAGGCGGTGCTCTTCATAAAAGAGGCGGCATCTCTTTGGAACAGGCGCGATATGGTATCGGTCGCCTCTGTCACGGGCGCGGAAGACGCCCGGACAAAACAAAAACTCAAAAAGCTGGCCCGCATGCTGAAGGCGCGCTTAACAGCATACAATACGGGCCATTGCAGAATCAAAAGCAACGGGCTCTTTGTGCGCGTCAACAGGATCGACCTGTCGCCGGTGGGCAAGGCGCGCCGCCTGAAAGATCCCTGGGGCGGCAGGTGGTTCAGGGAGGACTTCTGCCGCGGGCCCGGGAACGTCTTCTTCGTGATGCCCGACGGCAGCGTAAAACCCTGCTGCGGCTACGCGACGGAAAGGCCCGAACTTACCATAGGAAATATAAAGCGCGATACCGCGCGCGGCCTCATGAAGAACGTCCGGGCCAACCGCTTTGTCTTGACAGTCTTCGGCTCGGGGTTGAGCGCGCTGAGGAAGCGGTTGGAGGCGCGCGGGACCCGGTTCCCCGGCAAGACAACAAGCCACTGTTACTTCTGCCATTACGTATTGGCGAAAATTCCTAAAAGGGCTCTTGAGAAATGCCTGGATTAAATATTTGACGAAATTATTCCCAGAGCTTACAATACTATAGTCATATAAAGGGAGATTGTGAATATGAAGAAGCTGGTGTTGCTCAGGCACGGCGAAAGCGCATGGAACAAGGAGAATAAGTTCACGGGTTGGGTCGATGTCGATCTCTCGGAAAAGGGCATAGCCGAGGCGAAGAAGGCGGGCCAGGTACTGAAGAAGGAGGGGTTCGTCTTTGACGTCGCGTTCACATCCGTTTTAAAGAGGGCTATAAGGACGCTGTGGATCACACTGGACGGGATGGACCTCATGTGGATCCCCGTTTACAATTCCTGGCGCTTGAACGAGCGCCATTACGGCGCGCTTCAGGGTCTGAATAAATCGGAGATGGCGGCCAAGTTCGGAGAGAAGCAGGTGCTCGTATGGAGAAGAAGTTATGACGTGCCGCCGCCCCCGCTTAAAGAGACGGATGCTATGTATCCGGGCAAAGATCCGCGCTACAAGGGCATGGAGAAGAAAGACATACCTCTTACCGAGTGCCTGAAAGATACGGTTAACCGCTTTCTGCCTTACTGGTCCGGTGATATCGCCCCATACGTTAAGTCCGGGAAACGCGTTCTCATAGCCGCGCACGGTAATTCGTTGCGCGCGCTGGTCAAGTACCTTGACAACGTATCCGACGAGGCGATCGTCTCGCTCAACATACCTACGGGGATACCGCTTGTCTACGAGCTGACCGATGACCTCAAGCCCATAAAGAGTTATTATCTGGGTGACCAGGAAGAGATAAAGAAGGCTATGGCGGCGGTCGCGAGCCAGGGCAAGGCGAAGAAGTAGGGTATTGCAGCGGCAGGGAACTTAAAGCATGATAGATTTCTTTGTAAGCGAGAATGACTACATCTTTTTCATCTACGGCCTCTCCTTTCTCATCCTGGCGGGCCTTTGCTTAGCGCTAAGGAAGGAAGAGCCCTACAAGCTGCCATGGGGATGGCTCGGCCTCTTTGGCGTATGCCAGGGCATCGTCAAATGGAGCCGGATACTGCAGATCGCTTTCGGCTGGAGCGGCAATACGGAAGCGGTGTATATCATCGGTTTATCGGTTTCGTTCCTCTTTTTGTTTGAATTCGCGCGCAGAGGGATGAAGACGCTGCGCGGCAGGACGCAAAGCCTCCGGATATACCTGCCCTTTGTTGCCCTGGCCCTATTGGGATGTAGGTACGGCCTTCCGGGGCTTAACGTCACTTCCTGCTATTTCCTCGGCCTGCCCGCCGGCCTTTACGCCTTCCATGTCATCAACAGCACGGCAAATATAACGCGCAAGGAACTCCGTCTTTCCCTGCGCCTTGTCGGTATCACCCTGCTTTTATACATGCTCACGACCGGTTTCTTCGCGCGCCATGCCATATTCCCGTCAGATTACCTGACCGTCAATTACAACGCCTTCATGGAGGTCATCGGTCTTCCCGCGGGCATACTGCGGAGTCTTTTCAATACGGTGAACCTGCTTCCGCCGGCTTTCGGACTGCACATCCAGTTTATCCGTATGCTGATAGGCCTGTCCCTGGTCGCGGCCGTCTGGCTCTATTCGCAGAACGTCCATAAGGCAAAGTTACAGCCTTGGGCGGGTTTCGCGAAGTTACAGCTCTCCGTCTGGATCATGGTGACCTTAGTCATCATAATATGCCTGGGGTGGATACTTACCGATCACCTTGACCGTTATGTAAGGTCGGAACTCGTCAAGGATGATGAGATAACAGTGTCGACCCTATTGCGCGATGTTGATAACGAATTGAGGATGACGGAAAACGCCACGATGGCGATCAGCACCTCACCGTGGGTGATATCGGCGCTTTCGTCAGGCAGGGCCTCGGACATAGACAGGATGAACAGGGTGCTGGACATCTACAAGAAGGTCTTCCGGCTCTCGGTCTGTTTTGTGCTCGACACAAGGGGCGTTGTCGTCGCATCCTCCAACAGGAACACCCCGGAGAGTTTTGTCGGTAACTCGTACAGCTTTAGGCCGTACTTCCGGGATGCGATGGATGAATCGTTCGGCAGGTATTTCGCCGTGGGCATCACTACGAGGGAAAGGGGATATTTCGCCGCGGTCCCGTCCAGGAACCTGCAGGGCAGGATCGTCGGTGTCGCGGTCATAAAGCAGGGGGTGGAGCAGCTGGAGGAAAGCTTCAAAAAATACCCGCACGCCTTCCTTGTGGATAAGCACGGCATCATATTCCTCTCAAGCCAGCCCGGGCTTGCGCTCAACAGCATATGGCCTGTCAATGAAAAGATCACGCGCATCATACGGGCTTCGAGGCAGTTCGGGGACGGGCCTTTCACCCCGTTCCTTTCCACAGAGGTCTTCGACGGCGAGGAGGTATCGATCGCCGGCGAGCGTTTTTATGTGTGCCGCAAACCCACCCACCTTAAAGGATGGAGCATCATATTCCTCAGCTCCATGAAGCTGATATCCCAATACCGCCTCTTTGGCATATCGCTTGCCCTGTTCTCCTGCTTGCTCGTGATCATATTTTTCGTGGTCGTGCGGCAAAGGGAGAACCTTCTCGATATCGTTTCGGTCGCGAACAGCCAGCGCAAGGCAGTCCTCGATGCCGCCACGCAAGTGGCCATCATCGCCACGGATATCAACGGCTTGGTAACCGTCTTCAATGCGGGAGCCGAGCGCATGCTGGGCCACAGTGCTGACGATATTATCGGAAAAGATTACACAGGCATATTCCATCTTGCGGAGGAGATCAGCGGCCGGGAGAGGGAATTGACGAAGGAGCAGGGCAAGGATATCAAGGGGTTCGATATCTTCTCCACTTACGCCAGGCAGGGCCGTTTCGAGGACCACGAGTGGACCTATGTGCGCAAGGACGGGTCGAGGATCTTCGTGAACCTGTCGGCCACCGCCCAACACGACGCGAGCGGCGCCGTGAACGGCTTTGTCATCATCGCGAACGATATCACGCAGGAGAAACTGGCTAAAGACAGGATCGCGGAGAACCTCGCCTTCCTGCAGACGCTCATCGACGCCATTCCTAACCCTGTCTTCTATAAGGATACCGGAGGAAAATACCTCGGCTGCAACAGGGCGTTCGAGGATTATGTGGGTATGTCCAGGCACGAGATCATAGGTAAGATTACCCCCGATGTCACTCCAAAGGAGATCGTAGACCTTGCCACCGGGGCGGATAAGACGCTATTCCGGAAGAAGGAGGTCCAGATATACGAGAGCCCCATGGTTTTGAAGGATGGCACAAGCCATGACGTCATCTTTTACAAGGCCCCTCTCTTTGATACCAAAGAGAGGCTAATCGGCCTCGTTGGGACCATCCTCGATATTACGGAACGCAAGCGCGCCGAGACGAAGATAGAGGAACTGCAGAAGCAGATCGAGTTCATCCTTGGCGCCACTAAGACCGGTCTAGACATCATCGACACGGATTACAATATGGTCTATATCGATCCCGAATGGAAAAAGGTGTACGGAGAATATGCCGGTAAGAAATGTTATGAATATTTTATGGATAGGCGTAACATGTGCCCCGGCTGCGGTATCCCGAAAGCCTTTAAGACCAAGAAAATCACTGTCAGCGAAGAGATACTGGTCAAAGAGGGCAACAGGCCTGTGCAGGTGACGACCATACCTTTCCAGGACAAGAACGGCAAATGGTTCGCCGCCGCGGTCAATGTCGATATAACCGAACGCAAGCAGGCTGAAGAGGAATTGAGAAGGGCGCGGGACGAGTTGGAGTTACGCGTCCAGGAGAGGACGGCTACGCTCGCCACCACAAATAGGGAACTGGAGGAGGAGATCGCCGAACGCAAGAAGGTCGAAGAGGCGCTCAGGGATTCAGAGCAGCATCTCTCGGATATAATAAACTTCCTGCCAGACATGACGTTCGCCGTCGACAAGGACGGCAAGGTCATCGCATGGAACCAGGCGCTGGAGTCAGAGACCGGCGTGAGATCAGAAGATATGCTGGGCAAGGACGATTACGAGTATGCGATCCCCTTTTACAGGGAACGGAGGCCGGTGCTTATAGACGTTATCCTTAGGCCGGACGAGGGCATCGAAAAGAAATACGATTCTTTCAGCAGGAAAGAGGAGTATATAAGCGCCGAAGTATATTTGCCGACCTTCAAAGAAGGAGGGGCTTATCTATGGGCAAGGGCGCGGCCGCTATATGATGCCCACGGGAACATCGCCGGCGCCATCGAATCTATGAGCGATATCACCGCGCGCAAACGTTCCGAGCAGAAACTTGCCAAGATAAACGATTGCTTCGTGAGTTTCGGGCCCAACCCGGAGGAGAACATCAACCGTCTCACGGCATTGTGCGGAGAGCTTTTGGGAGCTGCATATACGCTCTACTGCCGATTGGAAGCGGACAGGCTTATCAGCCTTGGCAGATGGCAGACGCCGCCGGACTTTAAGTTTGAGGATAGCGCGGAAGGGCATATATGTTACGATGTCATAAAGGACGCCATGGAAGATGTGGTCGTCGTGAAGAACCTGCCGCAAACCAAGTATGCGGGAACGGATCCAAATGTTCTTCAGTACAAACTTAAGTCATATGTCGGCAAGGCTATCAAAGTCCTGGGCCGTTCCACGGGTTCGCTATGCATTCTCTTCCAAAAGGATCTGGCGGTCACCGATGAGGATAAGAAGGTAATAGGTATCATCTCCTCAGCTATAGGCAGTGAGGAGGAAAGGCTCCACGCGGAGGCGGCGCTGCGCGATAGCGAAGCGCATTACCGGGCCGTAGTGCAGGACCAGACCGAGCTGATATGCCGTTTCCTTCCTGACGGGACATTGACTTTCGTCAACGGCGCCTACTGCCGTTATTTCAATAAGGGCTACGAAGAGCTCATGGGCAAGAGTTTCATACCGCTGATAGAGCCCGAAGACCGCGAAAGGGTGAAGCGGGCCCTCGCTTCGGCCAGCCAGAAGAGCCCCATAGTGATGTTTGAGGAGCGCGCCATGAAGCCCGACGGGCACATGGCATGGCTTGAATGGACGAACAGGGCCATCTATGACGACAAAGGGCGCCTGGCGGAATTCCAGGGCGTGGGGCGGGACATAACGGAACGGAAACGCACCGAGAGGCGCCTCTCAGAGCTAGTGAACGAGCTTAAGCGCTCGAACATCGACCTCGAGCAGTTCGCGTACATATCATCGCACGACCTACAGGAACCGCTCAGGATGGTGACCAGCTACATGAAGCTCCTGGAGCGCCGCTATAAAGGAAAGCTTGGCGATGACGCGGACCAGTTCATCGATTTTGCGGTCGACGGCGCGACGAGGATGCAGAAGCTCATAAACGACCTTCTGGCCTATTCTCGCGTAGGCACGCGAGGCAAGGAGTTTGTGCCGACCGATTGCGAGGGCGTCCTGAGCCAGGTCATGGTCAATCTCCAGGCCTTGATAAAGGAGGCGGGCGCCGTCATCACCCACGACCATCTGCCTACCGTTACGGCGGACAGTTCGCAGCTTGTCCAGCTATTGCAGAACCTGGTGGGCAACGCGATCAAGTTCCGCAGCAAGAAAGAGCCGCGCATCCACATCAAGGCGGAGAAGAACGAGAACGAATGGGTATTCGCCGTCGCCGATAACGGCATCGGCATAGAGGAGCAGTATTTCGAGCGCATCTTCCTCATATTCCAGCGGCTGCATACCAAGGAAGAATACCCCGGCACAGGCATCGGCCTGGCGATATGCAAAAAGATCGTCGAGCGGCATGGGGGCCGCATATGGGTGGAGTCGAGGTTTGGCGCCGGTTCGACTTTTTATTTCACGCTTCCGGCAAAAGGAGGGCCAAAAGGACGTGCATAAATATGCCGCAGGCGAGCCCATCGAGATACTTCTTGTCGAGGACAATCCCGGCGACGTTTATCTCGTAAAAGAGACGCTTCACGAAAGCAAGGTCTTAAACCGTGTCCACGTCGTGAATAACGGCGTCGACGCCTCGGCGTTCCTGCGCCGCGAGGGCAAGTACGAAAAAGCCCCTTTACCCGATATAATCCTCCTCGACTTAAACATGCCGCGCAAAGACGGGCGGGAGCTCCTGGCGGAGATCAAGGCGGATAAGCAGTTCAGGCATATACCCGTAGTGATATTGACTTCTTCCGAGGAAGAGAGGGACATAGTGAAGACATATCACCTTCACGCGGACAGCTATATCATAAAACCGGTGGACTTGAGGCAGTTCATCCTCGCTATCATGCCTATCGAGGATTTCGCGGTCATGATCGTGAAGAAGCACCGCGGCCAGAGGCCGGCATAAAGGCCTGAACATGAAGAAACTCGTCATCGCGCGTCGGCTTTCCCAGGCATTTTTTCTTGCGGCATTCATTTATATACTCTGGTCCACGACCTGCCCGCTCACAGGGCCCATACCTCCGGATATCCTTCTCAAAATAGATCCGCTCGTCATGATCATGACCTCTGTCAGCGGGCGCCTTATCCTGCCGGGGATAGAGATCGCCTTATTTATGCTGGCGCTTACCCTGATGCTGGGCAGGTTCTTCTGCGGTTGGGTCTGCCCGCTGGGCTCGGCCATAGACATTGCCGGCTCAATGGGCCGGAAAGTCCGCCCGGAAAACGAGACGACCAACAGGCGGATGCGTGCCGTGAAATTCGTTATCCTGTCATGCATCGCCGTTATCGCCGTTGCGGGTATCCAGGCCGCATGGGTTTTCGATCCGATAGCGATAATGGCCCGGCTCGTCTCTCTCAATCTCATACCGGCCGTCACCTTTGTGCTGAAAAGCGTCTTTGTCTTTTTTATAAGGGACGTTGGGCTTGGAGCTCCGGTAACGGATATTTACCGTTCGCTCGAATCTTCACTTCTCGGCGTAAAGGTCCATTACTTTTCACGCTCTTTTATCATATTATGCTTTTTCCTGGCCGTCTGCGCCCTTAGCTTTATCAAGAAAAGGCTATGGTGCCGCGCGATATGTCCCCTTGGCGCTATCTACGCGCTTACGGCGCGGTACTCTCTGCTGACGCGCGTTATCGGCAAATGCACGCATTGCATGGCATGCAAACCGAGGTGCAGGACCGGCGCCATTCTTGATGACGCAAGTTATGTCAAAGGAGAGTGCATCCTGTGCATGGATTGCGTCTATGATTGCCCCCAGCACCTGACGCGCTTTACATGGGCCAAGGTCCCCCCTGACCGCAGCGACAGGACGTAGGAATCCCGCCGGAAAAATAGGAAAATAGGGACAGTCCCTATTTTTGCTCCCGCTCTTGACAATCCGTATTTCCTGTGGTATATTTAATTATATAAATAGTTAAGATA
>JAFGJL010000035.1 GCA_016929115.1 Candidatus Omnitrophota bacterium
CAGGCTCGATGATGCGTGCATCAGACTCGAGTTCTTGCCGGTGACGATCCTACCGTCCTTGAGCTCTATCGCGGCTCCGCAGAATATGCCGTCGTTGCCCTTCCCTTTCGCCTCAGACTCCCTGGCCGCCTCCCTGGCAGGTTCTACGACTATGCGGTCCTTGGGTTTGACACCGAGCTCCTCCATCAGCATCTCCGCCCTCTGCACGGTATCCTTATCCGCGAATCCCATAGCGTACTCGCACGAGTACCTAAATAGCCTCCTTATGATCTCCTGTTTCGCCGCCTCGCGCACGGCCTTGTCGTCAACTATGCCGAAACCGGCCCTGTTCACGCCCATGTCCGTCGGAGAATTGTATACGGGCATATTTGCGCCCTTCCCGTCAAGGATGCGGGTGAGCATCATCTTCAGTATCGGGAAGCTCTCGACGTCACGGTTGTAGTTTATGGCCGTCTCTTTGTATTTAGCGAGATGGAAGGGGTCGACAAGGTTAAAGTCGAGGATGTCGGCGGTCGCCGCCTCATAAGCGACATTGACGGGGTGCTTTAATGGTATGTTCCATATCGGGAAAGTCTCGAACTTTGCGTAGCCGGCTTTTATGCCGCGCCTATGGTCGTGGTAGACCTGCGAAAGACATGTTGAAAGCTTCCCGCTGTTCGGGCCGGGCGCCGTGACGACCACGATGGGCTTTGTCGTCTCTATGTAGTCGTTTTTGCCGAAGCCCTGGTCGCTTATGACAAGGTCGAGGTCCTGCGGGTAGCGGTCGATCGGATAATGGAGATATACCTTCACTCCCCGCCGCTCAAGCTTATTCTTGAATGTGACCGCTGACGGCTGGTTCTGGAAACGCGTTATTACGACAGCGAGTATATCGAGGCCCCATTTGCGCAGGTCGTCGATAAGCTTGAACGTGGCCGCGTCGTAGGTTATGCCGAAGTCGCCTCTCACCCTTCCCTTTTCGATGTCGCCGGCGTAGATGGAAAGGACGATGTTCAGCTTGTCCTTTAACTTTTGCAGGAGCCTGATCTTTACGTTGGGGTCGTACCCCGGAAGGACCCTTGCGGCATGGTAGTCGAAGCAGAGCTTTCCGCCGAATTCCAGATAGAGCTTGTTGTCGAATTTTGCGACGCGGTCGATGATCGCGGCGGTCTGTTCTTTAAGGTATTTGTCGTTATCGAATCCTGCCTTTGCCGTCTTCATGTCAAGTCGCCTTCCTTGTCGAACGTTAGTGGATTATACTATTTCCCGAACGGGGTGTAAAGGGGAAATCCCCCTTTCCTACGTTATACGCGGCTTGTCCTCCCCCTCCCCGGTGTCATCGTCATCGACAGTCCCGCCGGTTATATCTATGACGTCATCGGCCGGCCGTTTGCTCTGGCTGAACTGCCACGAACGCGCCGTTATTTGAGGCATAGGGTTCAATAAGATATTGAGAAGAAAGCTGATGACGCTGAAAAGAAGAGCTGCCCAGAAGGCGCTCCAGAAGTCCGCGACATGGAATCCGGTCACGAGTCGGGATGCGAGGTAGAGCATCGCCCCGTTTATAAAAAGAGTGAAAAGGCCGAGCGTCAGTATCGTTAACGGCAGGGTGAATATGATGATGACCGGCCGCAGGAACGCGTTGAGCAGGCCTATGGCAAGAGCCGCGATGACGAGGGATCCGTAGTTATCGACGCTTATGCCGGCGATGATGTTTACGGTCGCCAGCAACGCGATGATATTGACGGCCCATTTTACCAGGAATCTAAGCATCCTCCTTCGCCTCCCACCTATAATCCGTCGATCAACCGCATGAGCTCTTCGTATCTTTTCGTCCTGCATAAACGGTCGCGCAGCCGCGCGGCGTTCGGGAATCCCCTGGTATACCAAACGGCCACTTTGCGCATCACGCCGACCTTGCCTTCAACGTTCAGCCTCTTGTATTTTTCTATATACGAGATATGTTTCGCGAGCGCTTTTTTGCGCACACCGATGCCCCTTTCTTCCGGCGCCTCACCCTTTTTCAGGTAATTCTCGATGTCCTCGAATATCCAGGGATTGCCGAAGCTGCCGCGCGCGACCAGGATGCCGTCGCAAGCGGTCTCGTCGAACATCTTTTTGGCTAGCCGCACGCTCAGGATGTTCCCTGAACCGACTACGGGTATCCCGACAGCGTCCTTTATCGCCCTGATGGACGCGTAATCTACGCAGCCTGAGTAAGCTTGCGTTTTTGTCCTGCCATGGACGAAGAGCGCTGAGGCCCCGCTTTTTTCGCATGCCTTGGCCGTCGCGACGATCGATCTTATGTCCGGCGTTTCATAGCCTATGCGCATCTTGACCGTGACAGGTATGTCAAGCGATGAGGCGAGCGTCTTTGTGATGGCTGAAAGTTTTGCGGGCTCTTTCAGCAGATAAGCCCCAGCCTTCTTCCCGATCACCTTCTTGACAGGGCAGGCTGCGTTTATATCGAGGAAAACAGGCCGGACGCGCTCGAGCAGCCTCTTCGCGGCGCGGAGCATCGTCTCGGGATCCGAGCCGATGAGCTGGGCGGCTATCGGAGCGTCGTCTTCATGGCACTGCAGCATATCCGCGTTCTTCGATGATCTCGACGCGTATATGAGGGAGTTCGCGTCGACCATCTCGTAGAAACAGAATCTCGCGCCGTGCTCGCGCGAGATGAGCCTGAACGAAAGGTCCGAGCATCCCGAAAGCGGCGCGAGCATGATTTTCGTGTCTATGCCGGCCGGGCCGATCTTTATCATGCCCGCCTCTCGTAAGTCGAGTAGTAATAAGGCGTGAACGCCTGGAACTCCGCCGCGCATGTGTCGACGAGCTTAAAGTCGGGCGTTATGCCGTGGGACTTGCGCAATTGATAGACCTCTTCCTCTCCCGTTTTCAGGATCTCTGCCAGCTGCCTGTCGCTGAAGCCGTATTGTTTCGCGGCGGCGAGGAGTTCTACGGTTATGCCGCCGTTCTTTTCAACGAGCTTCTTTTCGAAATCCGTTATCTCCTTTATGTTATGGAGGAACCAGCGGTCTATCTTTGTCAGCTCGTGTATCTTGTCGATGCCGATACCCGCCCTTATGGCATCGGCGATATAGAATATCCTGTCGCTGTTCGGTTTTCGCAGCTTTCCATAAATGAGGTTTCGGGTATCATCATCCGGCGTCGCGGCGGCCAGCCTATCTTTGAAGAGGAGGCTCTCCAGGCCGGCCTTTTTTATCTCGAGTGAGCGCAGGCCCTTTTGCAGGGCCTCTTTGAAGGTCCTGCCTATCGCCATAGCCTCGCCGACCGATTTCATCGAGATGGTGAGAGTAGGGTCGGCGGCGGTGAACTTCTCAAAGGTGAAGCGGGGTATCTTTACGACGCAGTAGTCGATCGCCGGCTCGAAGCACGCGGGGGTCTGCCTTGTGATGTCGTTGGGTATCTCGTCGAGCGTGTAGCCTACCGCGAGCTTCGCCGCGATCTTCGCTATGGGGAAGCCGGTCGCCTTAGAGGCGAGCGCCGAGCTTCTGGAGACCCTGGGGTTCATCTCTATGACGACCATGCGGCCCGTGTCCGGGTTTATGGCGAACTGGATGTTCGAGCCGCCTGTCTCGACGCCGATCTCGCGGATGATGGCGATCGCCGCGTCGCGCATCTTCTGGTATTCGCGGTCCGTGAGCGTCTGGGCAGGCGCTACGGTTATGGAGTCGCCGGTATGGATGCCCATCGGGTCGAAATTCTCGATGGAGCAGATTATGACGACATTGTCCTTGAGGTCGCGCATGACCTCAAGCTCGAACTCTTTCCAGCCGATGACCGATTCCTCGATAAGTATCTCGCTTATCATGCTCGATTCAAGGCCGATCTTCGCGAGCTCCTTGAACTCTTCGAGGTTATAGGCGACGCTTCCGCCCGTGCCGCCGAGCGTGAAGCTCGGCCGGATTATGATCGGAAATCCGATGCCTTCGGCCTTGGCAAGCGCCTCTTTAAGGTCGTAGGCCTTGTCGCTCTTGGGGAGGTCGAGGCCTATCTTGAGCATGGCCTCCTTGAAGAGCCTCCTGTCCTCCCCCTTCCTGATGGCGTTGATGTTCGCGCCTATCATCTCGACCTTGAATTTTTTAAGGATGCCCGCCTTATGGAGGCCGACGGCCGTGTTGAGGGCCGTCTGTCCGCCCAGTGTCGGAAGAAGCGCGTCAGGCCGCTCCCTTTCGATGATCTTTGCCACGACCTCGACGGTGATAGGCTCTATATAGGTGCGGTCAGCGATTTCAGGATCGGTCATGATGGTGGCGGGGTTGGAATTGACCAGCACCACCTTGTAGCCGTCCGCCCTCAGGACCTTGCACGCCTGCGAGCCGGAGTAGTCGAACTCACACGCCTGACCGATGACGATAGGCCCTGCGCCGATTATCAGGATCTTTTTTATATCTTTTCGTTTAGGCATGTCTTAGTTCAAAAATCAAATATCAAAATGCAAAATGACAGATCAAGATCCAAAATTTTAAATTTTGCATTGTCATTTTGATTTTTAGATTTTGATTTTTGCATTTTTCATCATTCTCACAAACTCCCCGAACAGATATTTAGCGTCATTCGGGCCCGGCCCCGACTCTGGATGGAACTGGACTGAGAACACGGGAAGCTTTTTATGCCGCATACCTTCGAGGGTGCCGTCGTTAAGGTTCATGTGCGTGAGCTCTATCTCTTTCTTGTCGAGGGTATCGATGTCCACGCAGAAACCGTGGTTCTGGACGGTGATGGCGACCTTCCCCGTCTTGAGGTCCTTGACCGGGTGGTTGCCGCCATGATGGCCGAACTTCAATTTATAGGTTTTTCCACCGAACGCCTGGCCGAGCATCTGGTGGCCGAGACATATGCCGAATATGGGCGTTTTCCCTATCAGCTCCCGGACTGTCTTGACGATGTACGGCGCGGCTGCCGGGTCGCCGGGCCCGTTCGAAAGGAGTGCGCCGTCCGGCCTCATCTCAAGTATCTCGCGGCCCGACGTTTGGGCCGGCACGACCATTACCCTGCAGTCGTTCTTTTCGAGCTCCCTTAGTATGTTTAACTTTATCCCGCAGTCCAAAGCGACGACGCGGTATCTGCCCTTCGCGTTCCACGCGTATCCCTTTTCCGGCACGACCTCCTTGATGAGATCGACGCCTATAAGTCCGCGCGAGTTCTTTGCCTTTTGGACCAGCCTTTCTTCGTCATGGTCTATCGTGGACAGGACAGCCTTTAATTCCCCCGATTGCCTTATGTGAAGGGTCAGGTCGCGCGTGTCGATGCCCTCGATGCCCATGACCATGTTCTCCCGGAGGTAATCGCCTAGGGTTTTAGTGCTTCGCCAGTTTGAAGCGATCTTCGAACATTCCTTCACTACAAGGCCTTCGGCGAACGGCCTGCGCGACTCGATATCCTCCTCGTTCACCCCGTAATTGCCGATCAGGGGGTAGGTCATCGTGACTATCTGGCCCTTGTATGACGGGTCGGTGAGGATCTCCTGGTAGCCGGCCATGCTGGTATTGAAGACGACCTCTCCGTAGCGTTCGCCTTCGGCGCCGAACGACCTGCCCCTGTAGACCTTCCCGTCCTCTAAAGCCAGGATAGCTATGCCCATGATTTTGCCTATAAAAAGGGCGTTTTGAGTGACACTTTGACCTCAAAACGCCATTGTTTTATGTGGTTCTTCATTGAGCCGGACCGACTAGATTGTACCACATTTACCGCCTATGTCAAATCTATTCGTAGCCGATGAAAAACCCCGCGGGAAGCGTCCCGCGGGGTTTTTCAGGCACCGCTTTCGCGGCCTTTCCTTAGACCAGCCCCTGATCGATCATCGCGTCGGCGACCTTTACGAAGCCGGCGATGTTCGCGCCCTTGACGTAGTCTATATACTTGCCTTCCTTGCCGTACTTCACGCAGGACTCGTGGATGGAGATCATGATGTTCTGCAGCCTCTCGTCGACCTCTTCCCGGGTCCACGCCAGCCTCTGGCTGTTCTGCGACATCTCCAGGCCGCTTGTCGCGACGCCGCCGGCGTTCGATGCCTTGCCGGGCGCGTAAAGTATCTTGGCTTCCTGGAAGACCTCGATCGCCTCGGGCCTTGAGGGCATGTTCGCGCCCTCGCCTATGGCGATGCAGCCGTTCTTAACGAGCTTCTTTGCGTCGGCCTCGCTTATCTCGTTCTGCGTGGCGGACGGGAAAGCGATATCGCACTTGACTTCCCACGGGTACTTGCCTTCGAAATACTTGCAGCCGTATTTCTGGGCGTATTCCTTTATGCGGCCGCGCTTCACGTTCTTAAGCTCCTTGACGAAGGCGAGCTTCTGCTCGTCGATGCCGTCCGGGTCGTGGATGTATCCGTTAGAATCCGACAGCGTCACCGCTTTCGCGCCGAGCCGGTTAAGCTTCTCGACGGTGTACTGGGCAACGTTGCCTGAGCCGGAAACGGTGCAGACCTTGCCTTTAAGCGATTCGCCCCTGGTCTTAAGCATCTCCTGGACGAAATAGACGCAGCCGTAGCCCGTGGCTTCGGGCCTTATAAGGCTTCCGCCCCAGTTAAGGCCCTTGCCGGTCAGGACGCCGGTGAACTCGTTGCGCAGCCTCTTGTACTGGCCGTACATGTACCCTATCTCGCGGCCGCCGACCCCGATATCGCCTGCCGGGACGTCTGTATCCGGCCCGATGTGCCTCTGCAGCTCGGTCATGAAGCTCTGACAGAACTTCATGACTTCATTGTCCGATTTTCCCTTCGGATCGAAATCCGAACCACCCTTGCCGCCGCCCATCGGCAGCGTCGTCAAGCTGTTCTTGAAGACCTGCTCGAACGCCAGGAACTTCAGGATGCCCAAGGTGACGGTCGGATGGAAGCGCAGACCGCCTTTATAAGGGCCTATAGCGCTCGACATCTCGATGCGGTAGCCGCGGTTTACCTGTATCTGGTTTTTGTCGTCCAACCAGGGCACGCGGAACATTATGACGCGCTCCGGTTCCGTAATCCTATCGAGGATCCTGTTCTCAAGGTACTTAGGGTTCTTCTCGATGAACGGCATGACCGATTCCGCGACCTCGCGGACCGCCTGGTGGAATTCAGGCTGGTCAGGGTTCTTGGAGATCACGCCCTTCATGAACTCTTCGACTCTCTTATTCGGCATATTCGTCTCCTTTGAATTGCGCCTTTCCTTGAGGCCCCGGCGCGCTCCGATCCTTTGCCATAGTGACGGCGTCGTCACTATGGGTTATTTTTACGGGATCTGCCCATTCTTTGGGCAGCCGTGCTTATAAAAAAACGCCCACCTCCGGGGCTGCCGGAATTGTGGACGCCTTTGTCCCGAATATCCTGTCTGTTTACGCAAGTGGGCTTTTTAACGTTCCAATATAATAGCACGACGGCATATTTTGTCAAGCGAAAAATTTGCCCTTGAGATGCCTTTTATTAAGCTTTTTAAGCGCCTCAAGAACGAGTTTTTTGTTCTGCGGCTGCCTGTATTGGATCATCGCCCGCTGGGTCTTTCTGTCCCTCAACCCTTTCATGACATAGACGGACTTGCCTGTGAGCGGGTCTTTGCCGGTGTAGTACATGACGGCGGATACGGTCATGGGCAAAGGCATGAAGTCCTGGATCTGTTCCGGATGGATGCCGTGCTCGGCGAGGTAGAGGGCGAGCTGGAGGGCCTCGTTCAGCCCTGAGCCGGGATGGGAGCTCAGGAAGTAATTCACCAGGAACTGCTTTTTGCGCAGGCGCTTATTGACGGCGTCGAACCTCCTTACGAATTCCTCGTATTTTTTAACGGACGGCTTGTTCATCAGCTTGAGGACCGGCAGCGCGATGTGCTCCGGCGCCACTTTAAGCTGGCCGCTTATGTTGTGGGCGCAGAGCTCCCGGAGGTACGCGTCCGACGAGGCCTCCAAGAGCAGGTCATAGCGCACTCCGCTGCCGATGAAGACGTGCCGGACCTTCGGGATCGCGCGCAGCTTTCTCAACAGCTGTATCGACTCGCCGTATCCGAGCTTCAGGTCTTTGCATTTTTCGGGGGTCAGGCATTGCTTTTCCTTGCATGCGCCGCTTTTTTCCCAGAGGCCGCACTCCGCCCTATAGAGGTTTGCCGTTGGGCCACCGACATCGGTGATCGTGCCTTTAAAGTCTTTATCAACGGCTATCCTGGCGGCCTCTTTCAGTATGGAGGCCTCGCTTCTCGATTGTATTATCCTGCCCTGATGGGCGTATAGCGAGCAAAAGCTGCAGCCGCCGCAGCATCCGCGGTGCGATATGATGGAGAACCGCACCGTCTCGAACCCGGGGACTCCCCCCTCCTTATCATAGGAAGGATGCCAATCCCTCGCGTAGTCGAGGAGGTATATCCTGTCAAGCTCTTCCGTTGTCAGCGGGAAAGACGGCGGGAGTTGGACGATGAACCGCTCGCCGTGCTTTTGGACAAGCGTCATCGCCTTGGCCGGGTCGGCGTTCTCGTGGATCGACCTGAACGCCTCGATGAACGCCTCTTTGTCCTGCGAGACTTCCTCGAAAGAAGGCAGCATGACGCGCCTCTTCAGCTCCGAGACATCGTTCTTGATGACCGCGGTGCCGCGGATGTCGTCGATCGACCTTATATCTTCGCCGGCAGCCAGGCGTTTCGCTATTTCGACGGCCTGCTTCTCCCCCATCCCGTATATGAGTATATCGGCCTTGGAATCGAGTAGCGCAGAGCGCCTGAGCTTATCGGACCAGTAGTCGTAATGGGCTAGCCGCCTCAGGCTCGCCTCGATGCCGCCGAGGACTATCGGGACCTGGCCGAAGGCTTCGCGTATCCTGTTGGTGTATACGATGGTCGCCCTGTCGGGCCGCAAACCCGGCTTGCCGCCTGGTGAATAGCCGTCTTTACGCCGCGGCGCCTTATTGGCCGTGTAATTGGCGACCATCGAGTCCAGGTTGCCGGCAGTGACGCCGAAAAAGAGCCTCGGTCTGCCCAGCTTCTTGAAGTCCTCAGCGCTCTGCCACCGGGGCTGGGCTATGATACCGACCTTAAACCCCTCGGCCTCCAGCATCCTGCCTATCACGCTTGCCCCATAAGAGGCATGGTCGACATAGGCATCGCCCGTGACGATGATGACGTCAAGCGCACTCCAGCCGCGCTCCTGCATCTCTTCTTTTGATGTAGGCAAAAAGTTTTTATTCATGACCTCTCCGGATATATAAGGAGTTGTATGGTAGGATGAACGGGTGCGGGAATTATCTCGCCATGATGCCGGGTCTATTTCCCCCCGAAAAGGCCCTTGAGCGCGTCGGTCGTTTGCTTGGCCGTTTCGGCGGCCTTTGTAACAGTCTTAGTGGCTGTGCCTACCGTTTGCGTCGCCACTTTTGTCGCCGTCTTGAGCGTAGCGCCTGCCGTATCGCTCAGGGGCCCCATGTCGAAATCGGCGAGTTTCGCGACGGATGTGTTCGTGAGCGCCTTTACGATTATGACGCTCGCGAGCGCGGACGGGTCATCGATGTTCTCGAAGCGCTCGTCGATGCTCACGTTGAATTCCCGTACGCTCGGCGCGCCGCCGGCCGAATAATCCTTGTATATTACCTTTCCTATCTTCAGCTCGAGCACATCTATCTTGAATTTGGGCATCTTGCCGGCCGGCTTCTTCTCTTTCGCGGTAGCCGCCTTCCGCCCTTTCTCCTCTTTTACGACCTTCAATGAGTCAAGGTTGAGCTTGCCCTCCCTGTTCTTTTCGACGATGAATTCTTTCATGTGGATGCGCATATGCGGCAGATGGATCTTGCCGCCCAAAAAGGCGACCAGGTCGTATTTAACGTAGATCTCCGGCATATCGAGCATCAGTTTTTCGGCGAAGCCGGCGGGATTGAATATCCTTAGCTCTTTTATGCCTACGGATTGGTTTATGATGCCTATCGCGAGCCGGCCCATCTGGAGCTTAAGGCCCGTGAGCGCTTTCACCCCTCCTTCGACGATGCTTTTGGCCACCATGTCCTTTGTGACCGCGAGCCCTATCACCAAAGCCGCTATGACTATAAGTGCTATGCCTATCTTTTTCATGCTGCCTCCCTCCTTCTTTTATCCACGGCCATAGTCTACCACTTTTAAAGCTTTTTTGCCACTCCTCTTATCCATTAAATATTACAGGAATGAGCTTGAGACGGAGTCGCATAGGAGGAACCCCTTCCTTTTAAGGGATATCCCCATTGGCACGTTTCCTTCTTTCCGGTATTTCAACAGGCCGTTCTCAACGAGTTCGGGCAGGGCGTTCTTCTCAAGCTCCATGAAATCGAAACCAGTCTTCTGCCTGAACCATTCAAAATCTATCCCCTCTTTCGTCCTTATCTTGACCGCGGCCGTCTCTTTCGCGCGCTTTGCAGGCGGCAACTTTTCGCTGGACACGATGAGCGTCTTCCCCTCCCCGCAACGGCGGATATATTCATCGATGTCGGACAGGTTCTCTTCGCGGCTGCCGTCTTTATATGATACGGCAGACGCGCCGAGCCCGACGTAAGGATCGTTGCTCCAATATGTAAGGTTATGCCGGCATCCGAAGCCTTCTTTCGCGAAATTCGACACTTCGTACTGCTTGAACCCGCGCAGCGCGAGACTGTCTATGGCAAGTTCATACATGGCCGCCGCCGCGTCGTCCTCGAGGGGCTTGACGCTGGAGTTCCTGACCGCTTCCCACAGAGGCGTCTCTTTTTCATATGTGAGGCCGTAGCAGGATATATGGGTTACCGGTAATTCCACGGCTTCCCTTATCTCCTTTTTCCATGAATCGACTTCTTCGCCCCATACTCCGTAGATAAGGTCTATATTGATGTTCTTAAAGCCTCTTTTATTCGCGCGGCGTACGGCATCTATCGCCTGGCGGGCCGAATGGAGCCTGCCAAGCTTCTTCAGTTTTTGCTCCCTCATCGATTGGACGCCGATGCTCAGGCGGTTGACCCCCGACTCAAGGAAGAGCGCCATCTTCTCGTCAGTCAGGCTTTCAGGATTGGCCTCGACCGTGAATTCGGAGATGGCCGGCAAAAACCTTTTTATCGGCGCAAGCAGTTTTTCAAGTAAAGGCATGTCGAGCGCGGTGGGCGTTCCGCCGCCTATATAGACGGTGGCAAAAGGGCTGTTGAGTTTTTCGATCTGATCTGTAAGGGCGCTGATATAGGAGGCGGCTGTCCGCTCGTCGTAGACGACGCTGTGGAAGGCGCAGTAGACGCATTTCCTGCGGCAGAACGGGATGTGTATGTAGAGGGCTTTTTCCATTAATATGTCCGGCCCATCTTCCTCAAGAAGTAGGCGCATCGCTCATCTTTGGGCCATCCCTCGGCTAGGACCTGGCTGATGGGGACGCATTCGAATTCCCGTCCCGAAACGGTCTTTCTTTTCCCGAGCCTGACAGGATAGATATCGCAATATGTGAGGCCGTTAGCGCCTTTTTTAAGATGCGCGCACGGGTCTTCGTCGTAGGCGCCGCAACAGGCGCCGCAGCGCGTGCAGATATCTTCGAGATCCGTTTCTTTGGCCTTTAGGTATGTTCCAAGGTCGTCCATGGTGTCACTTGTCAGAGTCCCGCTCGCGGGATCATTCGGAGGTTTTCTGAGGCTCGAATCGTAAACGCCTGGCTTCTTCCTCGTATCTTTTGGCGTCCCTGTCGCGTTTCATCTTTTTGTACATCCTGGACAGGTTCATCATGACCTTATAGACGGAAGGATGGTCGCTTCCGAGAACTTTCTTGTATATATCGACCGCCTTCTTGTAGAGGGGTTCGGCCTTGGAGTATTTGCCCTGGTGGTCATATAGCTCTCCGAGGTTATTGAGGGCGGTCGCGTAATAAGGGTGCTCCCTGTCGAAAGATTTTTCGCAGATGCTGATGGCCCTCTTGCAGCACTCTTCCGCCTTATCGTATTTTCCATGGAAGAAATAGAGGCCGGCGAGCGTATTCAATGTGGTGACGAGCTCATAGGCGTCGGGCCCCTCCACCTTCTCTATGATCGAAAGGACCTCTTCGTAAAGCCCCTCCGCCTCGTTGTATCTGCCGCGGAAATAGTTGAGGTCCGCCATATTCCTCAGCGGCTTCGCGATCTGCGGGTCCCTGTTCCCGGCGACTTTCTTGTATATACCGATCGATTGCTCGAAGTTGAGATGGGCCATATCTACGTTGCCCTGTAGCATATATACTTCGCCCAGGTTGTTGAGGCCGGCGGCGACCGTTGTATTGTCCACGCCGAGCACTTTCTTGTAGGTGGCAAGCGCTTTATAATAATACTGTTCGGCCTCCCCGGGCCTTCCGTGGCATTTGAGCGATGTGGCCAGGAGGTCCTGGGCCTTTGCGAGGTTGATGTCATCCGGCGGGAGCGTCTTTTCGGCGAGGACAACGGCCTTTTTGGCGACGACGTACGCGGTCCCGTATTGCTTCATCTGGAACCATTCCTCGGCGTCTTTATAAAGGCTTTCCCATGTTTCCGGTTTTTGCTCTTCGGCCGTTGCTTGGGGCTCTTGAGGCGCGTTTTCAGGCGGCTCATCGGCAAATGTAACCGGAACTATTAAGGAAATTACCAGAAAATATAATATAATAATGAGGGTTACACGCATCGCTAATACCCCCCTCCTACTATAAAGTATACGCTATAAATCGCCTTTTTTCAAATCAGGCTCATCTATATGCGTATTTGTTCGTTATGGGCATCCTCCTGTCCCTGCCGAAGGCCCTTGGAGTGATCTTTATGCCCGGAGGAGATTGCCTTCTCTTAAATTCGCTGTTATCGACCATGCCGAGCACCCTGCCCACCGTCGCCTTATCAAAACCCATCGATATGATCTTGTCGAACGGCTTATCCTCTTCCACATAGGCCTTTATTATGGGGTCGAGCACATCATATGGAGGAAGCGTATCACTGTCCTTCTGGTTGGGCCTGAGTTCGGCTGTCGGCTCCTTGGTCAGGCAGGATGCGGGTATGGCCTTTCCCAGCGAGTTTCTGTAGCGCGCAAGCTTGTAAACGGTCGTCTTGGGCACATCCTTTATAACGGCCAGCCCGCCGGCCATGTCGCCGTAAAGGGTGGCGTATCCGGCGCTCATCTCGGATTTATTGCCTGTCGTAAGCAGGAGCCAGCCGAATTTATTAGAGAACGCCATCAGGATATTGCCGCGTATGCGAGCCTGCAGATTTTCTTCCGCTATGTCCTTCTCGCGTCCGGCAAAATGCGGTTCGAGGGCCTTGAGGTATGAATTGAATATCTGCTCTATGGGTATGGTGATCAATTCCGTCTTTAGGTTAGACGCAAGGGCAGCGGCGTCATCCTCCGAGGCCTTGGATGAAAAGGGCGACGGCATGAAGATACCCGTGACATTGCCGCTTCCAAGGGCATCCGCCGCCAATGCCGCCACCAAAGCGGAATCGATCCCACCGCTCAGGCCGATGACGGTCTTCTGAAAACCGTTCTTGCGCACATAGTCCTTCAGGCCCAGCGCGAGGGCCTGATAGATCTCGGCTATAGGTTCGAGCGGCCTTGCATCCCGTTTGGGCAGGATCGGCCTGTCTTTAGGAGAGGATTTCCCGGCAATATTGACGATCTTTTTTGACAGCCTTGCCTTGCTCGTCGGTATATCGATGTCTACCGCAAGAAGGTCCTCCCTGAAGGCCTGTGCCCTTCCCGCTATTTTGCCGGCGGCATCCACGACCATGCTCTGGCCGTCAAAGACGAGCTCGTCCTGTCCTCCGACGAGATTGGCGTAGGAGATAGCGGTCCCGTTGTCCTTTGCCTGGCTCTTTATTATCCCTTCCCTCTCTTTTATCTTGCCCGCGTGGTACGGCGAGGCGTTTATGTTGATGATGAGGCGCGCGCCGGACAGGGATTGAAGTCTCACCGGGCCGTTCTTCTGCCAGATGTCCTCGCATATATTGACGCCGAAGACGAATTCCCCGAATTTGAACATAGCAGGCTCATCGCCCTGGTTGAAATAGCGTTTTTCGTCGAAGACGCCATAATTCGGCAGAAAGAGCTTTCGGGCTACGCCTTTGACCTTTCCTTTATATATGACAGCCGCCGCATTATAGATCTCGCCGCCTTTCCTGTCGACGAACCCCACGACCGCGGCAATATCGCCGATATCCTTCGCTATGTTTTTTAAGGCGTCCAGGTTGTCGTCTATGAAATGGGGCCTCAGGAGGAGGTCTTCGGGCGGGTAGCCGGTCACCGCAAGCTCCGGGAACGAAACGATGTCGGCGCCAAGCTTTTCGGCCTTACGCGCGTATTCGCCGATCTTTTTAGCGTTGCCTTCGAGATCGCCTACCGTACAATTTATCTGCGCGATGGCTAATCTCAGCTTCTTCTTCATGGTCTATTTTTTCTTCATGTTGTCTATGAGGATTATAGCCTCCGCTATCTCCCTCATCGACTTGCGCAGGTCCATGCTCTGCTTCTGGATCTTCCTGAAGGCCTCATCCTCCGATAATTTCTGCTCCTTCATTAGGATGCCCTTTGCCTTTTCGATGACCTTTCGCGCTTCAAGCTCTCCCTGGACGACCTTGGTCTTCACTATAAGCTCCGCGTTCTCTATGACTATGGCGGCCTGGTTCGCGACCGTCGACAGGACGGTGATCTCCTCTTCGCTGAAGTTGTGCGGCCGCGAGGTGTAGTTGTTCAGCACGCCTATGGCCTTGCCCTTTACGGCAAGGGGGACTGACAGGAGCGACCTTAAGCCCTCTTTTTTGGCGATGTCCTTGTATCTGTATTCAGGTTCGTTGGAGATGTCGTAGACGGCCAAAGGCTTGTTCTTGAGCGCCACCATGCCGGCTATGCCTTCACCCACTTTGAGCGGCGGTTTTTTATTGTAGGCCTCGCTCATCGACTGGGTCGCCTTAAGGACAAGCTCCTTCGTCTTCTCGTCGATCAGCATGAGCGAGCATATCTTGGAGTTCGTGACCTCGGCGGCGACCGTCACTATGAGCTTGAGGATGTCCTCCAGGTAGAGGTTTGACGTGATGGTCCTGGATACCTTGGAGATGGCCTCCAGCTGTTTGGCGTGCAATGAGATCTTTTTGCTTTTTCCGGCCATGGTGCCTGCCTTTTTATACTTCGACAAGCTCAGGATTACCCCGAGCAAGGCAATCGTCCAACGGTAGGCCGCGTCGAGGGCTTATTCGCTGCGCGGCTCTATGTTAGTTCCCCAAAAACGGCTTTCAGGCCCCTCTTGGACCCACCCATTATTTAACCCCAATTTTCTGGCCTCGTCAACTACATTCTGGTACTCCTCCGGGGCTATCCCCCTCGATATCTCCTTGTAAGAGTAGGCCTTGAAGGTGGGATAATACTGGCTCATAAGGCTTAAATAGGCGTTGCCGGATACATTCTCCTTTATGAAGCGGAGCGTCCGGGCCGTCCCCGAGATACCTTCCGGCATGGCGAGGAGCCTTATGATGAGCCCCTGGCGCGCTATCCCGTTCTCATCGACCGCAAGATCGCCGACCTGGCGCTGCATCTCGATGACGCTTGCGTGGTTATATTCAACGTAATCGGGCGCGTCCGAATAGCGCTTTGCCATATTGTCGTCGGAATAGCGCATGTCCGGCATATAGATATCCACTATCCCTTCAAGCGACCGGATGGTCCCGGGCAGGTCGTATCCCCCCGTATTGTAAACTATCGGCAGCGTAAGGCCGTTCGCGATGGCCGTCTCCAGCGCAAGGACTATCTGCGGCACGAAATGCGTCGGGCTCACCAGGTTTATATTGTGGCAGCCGAGACTCTGGAGGCCTAGCATCATATGAGAAAGCTTCTCTATCGATATCTCCTCCCCGGCGTCGAGCTGGCTGAACCTGTAGTTCTGGCAATAGACGCACTTCATATTGCAGTGGGTGAAGAATATAGTGCCCGAGCCGCGGCTTCCGGACAACGCCGGCTCTTCCCCATGATGCGGGGCGTAGCTGTATACGACAGGGTTAACAGGGGCCCTGCAATAGCCCTTCTTTCCGCCAGCCCTGTCGGCGCCGCATTTTCTGGGGCATATCGAACAGTGCCCCAGGGAATCTTTTAAAGACGCCTTTATCGGCCTGATCTTGTCCAGTTTTTCAGATGGGCTTAAGGCCATGCTTTTATTTACCTGGCGGAATATCTTCTGGCGAGCGTGAATATGAAGAGGCCGGACAGGAATACGCCCGAGAAGGCCTCGGCCGCCGCAAGGAGGCGGAAGAGCACGGATGGCTTCGGTACAAAATCGCCGTATCCGACCGTGGTGAACGTGATGGCGCTGTAATACAGGTAATCGCCCCATTTCATGGCGTAGTCCGGCACGGCCGGGTCCTGGACCGATCCCAGGGAAAAATAGACGGCGGCAAAAAGCAGTATCGTGGAGAGCGCCGATAGGACTATCCGGGAAGGCTTCTCGCCGTAACCGCAAAGCGCGCTCATTATGAGGCTGGGAATATAACGGAGGCTGCCGTTCTTTTTCAGGATGAGCCTCTCCATCGTCTTCTCCTTGAACGAGGCCCAACTGGCGTCGTTGTGCATGGCGCGTTCCAGGAAGTATTTTTTGAGGTCCCGGTAGGACTCCTCTGCCGATATCAGTCCGCCTTCGTTGATCTTTGCGCCGGCCGATACCCCGCTCCCCGAAGAGAAGTTGGCTTTTGACAGCGACCTGGCATCCGTTAGCGTGGTGTGCCAGAGCTTCGCGTTGAACAGGTTCGCGCACCACAGGTCTGAGCCGGAAAGATCGCATTCAGCCAGGTTGGCGTTCACGAGATCGGCGTTCCACAGCCGCGCGCCGGTCAGGCGCGCCTTTGTGAGGTCAGCGCCCTTAAGTCCGCAATTCGCCAGCTCGCAATTGGAAAGGTCCGCGCCTACCATGTCGGCGTTTTCGAGGTCGGAATCGAATATGTGGGAACCGGAGAGGTTGGCCTGGGACAGGTTAGCTTTGGAGAGCCTGGCCTTAGCAAGGTGCGCGTTGGCCAGGTCTATCTTCTGGAGGTTGTACCCGGACAGGTCCTCCCCGCTGTTTACTGCCGCCAGGATCTTTGACCGGTAAGCCGCCTTGTCTTTGAGATGGTCCCAGCAGTATTCGATCCCTGTCATGGAGGCGTTGACGCATCTTTCGGCCGCGCATTTCATGGTATGTTTCTGGTTGTTTTATTGCCTGAAGAAGAACGTGTTGATACCCTTACCCATCCTGTTGCAGTCTTTTCCTACGCCGGATACCGTCTCGCCGCATCCGGCGGCGCAGGCGCTTAAGGCTACCAATACAAGTATCGCGATGATCGCGCGCATAATGCCCTTCCTTATGTGACTGCGAAAAAGCCATATTTCTAGGTTCCCGACAGGAAAAGAAATATGGCTTTTTCTTGGTCTTATATCTCTACTCGGTCTCTTCCGCTGCCTTTACAGGCATCTCTACGGTCCCTACTACCGCGCTTGTGGCCGTATCGACAGTGCCCTTTACAGGCTCGGTGACGAGATCGGCTGTCTTCTCGACGTCCCCTGACGTGACCTCGCCAACGGTCTTCACTTCTTTGGCTACGACGTCAACGCTCTTCTTTCCGGTCTCCGCGACGATGGTCGCTGAATCCTGCGTCACTTTTGCGGGATAATTGAAGAGCCTCTGCCACCAGGTCTTGGCGGTCGCCTTCTCCTCTGCCGCGAATGCCGCCGCGGTCATCAGGAAGCAGAGCGCTATCACCAGGCATGCTATCCCAAGGAAATGTTTCCTCATTTTTTCCTCCTTTCCTTGCGAATTGTTTTATGAGCTATACTATACAACAAAAAAGACGGTTTATCAAGCTATTTTAGGAGGGACATGACGAGCTGGCTTACGGCCTTGCCGTCGGCCTTGCCCTTTACCTTCTCCATGACGATCTTCATGACCTTGCCGGCGTCCGATCTGGCTACCGCGCCGGTCTCCGCCAAGGCAGCCTTCACGATGGCCAGGACCTCTTCCTGGCTGAGCTGCTGCGGCATATATGTCTCAAGGACCTTGAGCTCCTTCAGTTCCTTATCGGCCAGGTCCTGCCGTTTGCCCTTTTCGAACTGCTCGATGGACTCCTTATGCTGCTTTACCTGCTTCCGGACGATCTGCACGATATCGTCTTCGTCCAGAGCCTTTAAGTTCTCATCTATCTCCTGCAGCTTTATGGCGGCGATAAGCATCCTGAGCGCGGAAAGCTTTACGGCATCCCCCTGCTTCAGGGCATCCTTCATGTCCTGGTTGATCTTCTCATAAAGCGTCATAAAAACACCCCTCCCTTGCCATGATGTGCACCGTTGACAATGTTCGCGGTAAGCCCTGCCGAATAGGCAACTTCATGAAAAGGCCGTACAACGATAGCGGGGATCCGAGGAAGCGCTAAAGCTACTGTATCTTGACGACCTTGGTCGCCTGCTCTCCTTTGGGCCCCTGGACGATCTCGAATTGTACTTTTTCGCCTTCTTTAAGGGTCTTGTAGCCTTCACCCTCTATGCCGGTGTGGTGGACGAATACGTCCTTGCCCGTATCGGCTACTATGAAACCGAACCCCTTCTTGTCGTTAAACCACTTTACTGTACCCTGTGGCATTGCTGCAGCTCACCCCCTTCCGCGTGGGATACCCGCCTTCACAATCGACGCTCTGTAGCCTCGGCGCTTCGGCGGACCTGTCCGCCGAAGCATTCCGTCTAATATCGCGTGAATGCGAAGGCGGATAAAAAAGCCATTCGCGGCTTTGTTTAAAAGCCCTGAATGGCGTTTAATGGTCGATTAAAAATGCGCACACCCTGACCTTTTGCTAATGATAGGAAAATATATCATATCCCGCGCGGTGTGTCAAATGATTTTTATCGTCAGGGCGGGGCATGGCAGCTATTTCGTTATGCTGTTGCGGGAATCGACATGGACGGCTTTTAATGCCAGGCCCCGGGATTCCTTATCGTCGACCAGGGCGTAGGAAAGTATGATGATAAGGTCTCCGATCTTGCCGAGATGGGCCGCGGCCCCGTAAAGGCCTATCGTCCCCGACCCTGCCGGCTCCTCTATGACGTAGGTCTCAAAACGCGCCGCGTTATCGATGTTGACGACCTGCACGATCTCGCCCGGATGGATGTTGGCGGCCTTTAAGAGGTCCTTGTCGATGCCGATGCTCCCCTCGTAGTGCAGGTCTACCTTGGTGATCGTCGCGCGGTGTATCTTGGATTTGCACATTATGCGGAGCATATCTCGCCTGCTTATTTGCCGGTATCAGCCTGTATATTGTATATAAGGTCGCAGAGGAATTTCAGGAAGGTGTTCTTGTTGTCCTCTTCGATCTCGCAGAATTCGATGCCGATGGTGAAAGGAGCGGAATCCTCGAGCGAAAGCTTTTTCTTCCAGATGATCTTGCCTTTCGCGTGGACGGGATTGGGCGCGCCCGGGATATCCAGCCTGAGCTCGATCACTGCGGATTCGTTGATGTCGTTATCGTGGGTCTCGAACCTGAGGCCGTCGGCGGATATGTCTTTTGTGACGGTTGAGCATGTCTTGCCGGTCTCCGGGATCGTGCAGGATATATTGATCGGCGTGCGCAGCCTTATGTACTTACGCCGTTCTATCAGCCTGTTCGCGATCTTCTTCACCATGTCGGTTTCCCCTATAGTTGTAGGATATTAACATATGGCCGCTGTACCGTCAATCAAAATAAAAGGGCGGGGTTTTTAGCCCTGCCCTTTTATCGAAAAAAGCCTTTATCTTACTGGATCTGAGTCTGTAACTCGTCAGACTTTATAAACTCCCTGTCGTAGTCGCCCATAGGCGCCGTGATTATATCGGCCGCCCCCGATACGGTCCTGGGGAAAGCCTTTCCGATGCCCTTAAACGTTCCGGCCGTGAGCCCCCAGATGGGATTCCTTGAGTCCCTAGTGACCTGGATTATCGACCTCGGTATATCAGTCCATCCGAAAAGGACGTTCTTTATGCCCCTCTCAGCCTTCATGCCGACGCCATGCTCCGTCGCTACCGTTGAAGTTACTCCGCTTGATATGACCCTGTTTGCAGGGCTGATATTTTGAGTGCTCTCGGCGAACGATAATGTCCCGAATGATACCGCGAATAATAATATAATGGCTATTGTTACGATTTTCATTTTTTAAATCACCCCCTTTTGGCAGAAGTATATCATAAGTTAATGATAAAGTCAAATCTATTTAGGGGCTTCTTGCGTCGGTGGGGCCTCTGCCAAGGCGTTTCGCATGGCCTTCTCGGCCGCCGCCTCAGCCGCCGCCTTTGCCGCCGCCGCCTCAGCCGCCGCCTTTGCCGCCGCCGCCTCAGCAAAAGTCCAGTCTATCCATTTTTTGATCATTCCTGCCAGGCCGGGATCGACCTGATAATAGAACTTATGGAGACCATCATTGACCCTGGTCCCGAAAAAATAGCCCATCTCTCCGGCGTACATAACGGCGTGCTTCATGCCTGTCTCTGCTGCCGTCTGCATATCGACTACCGATACGGCGTGAACCGGCAAGGGCTCATCCTCCCTGCCTTGTATCAACAGCACGGGCACATCGGGGATCTTTATCGCCGCTTTCTCCTGTCCGGCGAGCCGTTCCCTCGTTTTTTTGAGAAAACATCTGGTCCCCAGTATGGATGTCCAGTCGTTTCCGGAGAACCTCGCGCGGTTCAGGGTTTCCGTCTCCGCGGCCTTGGCTAGCTTGGCGTATTCCTCGTTCCAGCCCTGTCTGCGGGCGATGCGGTCGATGTTTTTGAGGCTCTCGTCCTCGGAAGCCGCCATCAGCGGCGTGAGGAGCGCGACGCCGGACACGCCCTTTTTCCGCGAGACCGCTTTCGCCGCGTAGAATGCGCCTTTGGAATGGCCTACGACGACTATCCTGGCCGGATCTGCCTTCTCCTGGGCCGCGAGGAACTCGAGAGCCGCTATAGCGTCTTCGGTCGCTTCCCCGTCGGTCGTCGCCTTTGGATCCCCCTTGCTTGAGCCGATGCCGCGGCCGTCATAACGCAGGACAACGTATCCTTCGCGGCCGAAATTGTCGGCGAGCGACGAGAAGAGGCCATGGTAGGAGCGGTCACAGGGCCCATAGCCGCCTATAAGCAGGATGGCCGGATGCCTGCCTTCTTTTGCTGGCACCGTAAGCGTTCCGGCCAGGATGACAGGCCCGCTTTTGAACGTAACTTCGCTTTCGGTATACGCTTCGTTCCGGAAGGCCGCGTCTTCCGCCGCGAATGTCATCGCTTTAGGCGCGAAGCGCCTGGTGATGCGCAGGTGCTTCGACGGTGTTTCGAATCTGATGATGCTTTTGTCCGCTTTCGACACCCAGAGTATGCTCGTCGGGTGGTTCCTGATCTTTACCAACAGGCATTCGGTCTTGACGTTGTGGCCTTCTATCTTGAGGTATTCGTCGCGGATAGATGTGAGCGTCACGTTCACCTTCATCGGCGGCAGGTATTTCGAAAAATGGGAGAGCGCGAAAAAGCTCTGTGCCCGGCCCTTCCGAAAATCGTAGTTTTCAACGAACGGCAGGTATGTCGCAAGGTTGGCCTGCTCGAGCAAAAACCTTCCCTTTCGCACAGGGATAGCGCTCAGGGTTATGAATTCCGCGTCGAAGACCGACGCGAAGGATAGCAGGTTGTTTTTTTGGACAAGGGTGTAAGCCTCGCTCGCGCCGTTGCCGGATGACTCCTTTTCGTAGCTCTCGAGATCGTACTTACGGTCGTACGCCAACCGGGATCTCGATTCGGTCAGGATGTCCGCGAACGGCATCGTCGAGACGGACTTATAAACGCGCTTATTCTCCGTCACGTATTTGTCGATCCGTATCGACCCGATATCGTGGCCGTCGAGGTTGACGGCGTACAGGTAGGTAGCCCGGTTTTCTTTATCCAGGTAGAAGAAAGCGCCTATCAGGAGCGCTACGCAGATGACGAACGCCAAGGCCGTTGCTATATAGATTATTCTCACTCGACCTGACTCCTCTTTGTTCTGAAAGACATCAAAAATCTACGGCAAGTATCTCATAGGCAAGGGCGTTCGTCCAACGGGAGTCCTTGCGGAGGTTCTTTCTGTCCCGGAGCGCGCTCAGAATCTCGGGTGGGCAGTTTGACAGCACGCGCTTGAAGGCCAGCGATCCCCCCGCGCTGATTATCACCCTCGGCGCGCTGTTGAAATAAGGGATGCTGACCTGAGAGAAGTCAATGCCTCCGAGCGGAGGCTCCTGCGGCGCGAAGGCCGTTTCATATATCGTCGCTCCGTTCCGGTCCAGGAATTTGATCTTCAGCATCAGGTCTGTCACGTTCCGCGTGCCGGCGTTCTTTATCAAGCCCTCGACGACAGGGTTTCCTTTTAAGGGTCCGGCATTGTCTATACGCGCCGCGAGCCTGGATATCTCAAGATATCGCGCGTATACCCTCGCGTTCACCTTGGCCAAAAGTTCCTGGTATGCGTGTTGGACATTCCTCTCGTGTATTTCTAGGTAGATAACGTAGCCGACGAGCGTCAGGACGAGTACCAGGGCTATCACGAAGCTCGAGACGAGCGCTACGATAAGGCTTTTCTTCTTTATGATCATATGCGGCCCATCTGTTTTTTATAAGTGTCCCGTATATGGCCGAAGATCCTTTTGTATCCGGGCGTTTTGTAGTCCGGGTATGTCCACGGCCAGGGATTGAAAGCGCGGTCCCTGTAGAAAAGCGTCACCTCCGCGTATATGCCGTTGCGCAGGTATATCCTGTGCGAATAATCCTTCGTCGAGAACAGGACGAGCTTCGAGAGGTCGAGATAGCCAGGGTCGATGTTTATAACGCGCCTTTCGCCGCTTGAGAGCCGCCGCTCGAGCTTATTGGCGGCGAGCTTGACCTTGTAGAGGCCTTCGGGGTCGACGACCTTTTCGAAACTTATGAACTTTCGCTTCAGGCCGGGGCCCATCTCCTTCGTATAGTAATCGGTATGGGAGAAGTCCGAGACCTCGCTTTCGAAGTCCACCTTGTTCCTGAGCGCCCTTTCAAGAAGCGCCGCGGCCCTGGCGAAGAGCGCCGTGTCGCTTGCCAGCAGGCCCGCGACCAACTTGACCTTCTGCGTAGGACGCGCCTTTACCATGGAGATCCCTTATGGATGGTCGAGCGCCGCCGGCCGGCTTTTTAGGCGCTGAGCTTCTTCTTGGCGATGTACGCCGATATGATCTCTCGCTGTTTCGGGGAGAGGTCCTCAAAAAATATGGCGATATCGTAATGCCTGGTCTGGCCGTCTATGATGACGGGGTGCTGCCTTACGACGACACCCATGACCTCGATCTTCTTGATGGTCGCGCTCCGCTTCGAGAAGTCCGGTATCATCAGCATGAGCTTCACTCTCGACATGAGGGGTATCTCTTCCGACACCTTGCAATATATGCCCGAAGCGCTTATATTCATGGTGTGGGTTATCGTGTCGAAATCGCCCATGCTGAGCTTGAGCGACAGCTCTTTATCCTCGACGCGCGGAAAACGCCTTCTCTCTTGTGCGACCATATAATACTCCTATCCCGGCGGCCAGGCGAACTTCCGCCCGCCCAAAAGATGGGCGTGTATGTGGAATACCTCCTGGCCGGCGTCCTTATTGCAATTGAATACGATCCTGTATCCTGACGCCTCCACGCCCTTTTCGCGCGCGATCCCTTTTGCCGCGACGACGAGTTTGCCCATGAGGGAAGCGTCCGCCGCGCCGATATCAGCGACGCGCTCTATATGCCGCTTCGGTACGATAACGATGTGGACCGGCGCCTGCGGCTTTATGTCCTCGAACGCCATGACCTCGGCGTCCTCGAAGACGGTCTTGGAGGGTATCTCCTTCTTTATGATCCTGCAGAAAAGGCACGCTTCGTCAGCCATCTTAGACCGCCACGATCTTATAGTCCAGGTTCCCCAGCCCTATCCGCTCGGCGTAGCGCATCTGGACCGTCCAGTCTACGCCGGGAAACTCTTTTCTGAATATGTCCTGCCTGCCCCGTTCGTTCAAGAGGTCCGCGGCCGCTTTATCTATGGCTACGGGATCGTCTGAGGCGAGGATGCCGGTATCGGGCACGATAGCCGGCTCATCTTTCGCCAGGCAGTCGCAATCTTTGGTCACCTTTAAAAGAAAAGTGATGTAACACGGCTTCTTCTTCAGCGCCGCGACCGTGCCATAGGCGTATTCTACCATTTTCTCCTGGAGGTTTTCAAGTCTTTCGCTCCACCTGGTTTCCAGGGCCTTGGTCCGGCAGACGACGATGCACTCGCCGCAGCCGATGCATTTCTCTCTCTGGATCCTCGCTTTTTTCGCTACAAGTTTTATGCATGACGCCGGGCAGTGCGTTACGCACATGCCGCATCCGATGCAGTATTCCTCACGCATTTCCGGCACGCTCCCCGAGTGCTGTTCGAACTTCCCTTTTCTCGAGGCGCACCCCATCCCGAGGTTCTTCAGGGCGCCGGCGAATCCTGTCAGGAGATGGCCTGTGGCATGCGTCATGACGACCAGGGTGTCGGCGGCCGCGATCTCAGGGGCTATCTTTGCCTTCTTGAAATGTTTCTTGCGTATGGGGATCTCGACGTAGCTTCTGCCGTGCAGGCCGTCCGCTATGATGACCGGCGCCCCCATCGTGGCGATGTCATAGCCGTGCTCGCGGGCTATCAGAAGGTGGTCGACGGCGTTCGTGCGCCTGCTGCCTTTATACAGGACGTTCGAGTCGGTCAGGAAGACGTGCGCCGTCGCCGTCTCGTGCAGAAGCCGCACGACTTCACGGACATATCCGGCCCGGATGTGCCCGGTATTGCCCTCTTCGCCGAAATGGAGCTTTACGCCCGCATAATCTTCCTTGCCTATCGGTTTGAAGATGGCGCTTTTTTTTATAAGGCCGCGCAACTTTTCCGTGACGGAAGCCGCGCTCTCCCCGTCGTCCGTCCTGGCGTAGTATACGACGCTTTTCATGGCCGCTTTCCCTTTTCGGTGGATATCTTTATGCCGTGCCTGCGCAACAGCGCCGCGAGGACGCCGTCGCCTTTCTTGAGCGCCCTCTTGAACGAGCCGTCATAGATGCGTCCGTAACCGCAAGCCGGACTGTTGGCCTTCAATACGGCTTTTTTTATGCCGAGCCGTTTCGCGAGCGATAATATAGCCCTGCTCCCCTCTTTGTAATGGCGCGTGACATCCCTTCCCGATGGCGTCATGACCTTCGCCCTGCCGGCAAGGACGTCCGAACCGTCGCCGCCGGAGATCTCCGAATTTTCGCGCGGTATCGGAAGGCCGCCCAGGACCTCCGGGCAGACGGGGATAGCGCCGCCCCACTCGACAAGAAGGCGGACGGAGGGGTCCAGTTTGTTCTTTCCCTTGTAGGTGCAGTTCAATCCGGCCAGGCAGGCGCTGACGACATGGGTATGGGGGGCTTTCGGTCTTTTTCGCTGTGCCCTATTCATTCGAAAAGCCGTAGTGGCCTATGCGGCCCCTAAGGTCCCAGTATTCGCCATGGTTATAGACGAAAGGCTTTGCTTTCCCGAAGTCTATCCTGTTGCCCTTGCCTACGACGCCCTCATCGGCATGGACAGCTACCACCTCTCCGATGAACATGTCGTGCGCGCCGAGCTTCAAAGTCCGCCTGAGGGCGCATTCGATGTTCACGGGGCATTCCGCTATGAGCGGGGACGAGACTTTCGACGCAGGAACGGCGGTGAGGGAACATGCCTCGAACTTGTCGGTGTCCCTGCCGGACTTCATGCCGCAGAGATCGACCTTCCTGGCCATGTCGGATGACGGGATGTTGACGACGAAATCGCCGCTTTCCGCGATGAGCTTATGGGAATGGCGGGACGGGCGGACCGATATGCTGATGAGCGGCGGTTTCGAGCAGACCACGCCGCACCATGCTATCGCTATGATATTGGCTTTTTGGGGGGCGCGGCCGCAGCTTACGAGCGCCACGGGCACCGGGTAGAGCGCCTCGCTCGGGGGGAGGTTGAGCTTTGCCATGTTGATCGGCCGGCTATTTTTGCTCTGCGCCGGCTTCCTCGCTCGGTTTCTCTTCCTTCTTTAAAGTGGATATCCAGCAACGCTTTGTGCAGTAGAACTTGCCGTTCCGGTAATACCAGCGTTTCTTCTTGATGGATTTATTGCATCCGGCGCAGTTCTCCGGCTTGACCTTCACGGGCTTCGCCTCGGCCTTCTTCTCTTCCTTCGGCTTGGCCGCCTCTGCGGCCTGGGCCGCCGGCGCGGCTTGAGCCTCCGGTGCGGCGACTGCCTGGGGCTGGGCCGGCGCCGCTTCCGCCTTGGGCTCCGCCTTAAGCTCTTGCGCCTTTGGCTCTTCCGCTTTCGGTTCCGGTTTCTGCTGGGCTTCCGCCGGAGCCTCTTTTTTCTCTTCCGTCATATAGCACCATCCTCTAGCAGCACTTCATTTTTTTTATTCGCGAACTTGAACCAGTGCCTGTATATATAATCCAAAAGCCTGCCCCTGTCAGGGCTGTCTATCCTGGTGAAGCGCAGTCCCGTTTCGAAGGAATGGTCGCTGTTAGTGTCCTTCGCCGCCCTTTGCCACGCGACCTGGCAGGTCGCGAATACCGGCACGTTGTCTCCGGGCACGTCCATCGAAAGACGTATCTCGGATCCCTGGTACAACGGTTTGTCGATGACGACCAGGGCGCCTTCCTTCGATATGTTCTTTATGCTTGAAACGACCTTGCGCCTTTCGCTTACGATCTCGCACAGGGCGCTGAGCGCCGCCTCGAACCGCAAAAACCTTCTTCTTTCTGTCACCGTATGCTCCGTATGATTTTCAGACAAAAAATAAGGGGATAAAATTTCTTTTATCCCCTTATTTCCCCATCCTTGCGGATAGTATTACTGACCCTTAAAAACAAACTCCGGCTCTAACACAGGAGTGTAGCCCTCAGGAATCGGGAACGGGAATGTCACCGTCTCATAAATGCCGGCGCCAGTCCTTACTATCGTCATCCCTACGCCCTTCGCTAAACCGATGGTTATACCAGAGAGAGGATTGTCTTCAACGCTAGTATCGTAAATGTTCTTCGGGAGCTCTATCCAACCAGTGAGAACATTAGCGAGACCTCTTCCGAGTTTCTTCGCAGGATCCTGCGCGTAACTCGCGGTCGCTATATTAACCAACATCAATATAGCAACGCATATGATAATACCTTTCAATAATCCCTTCATCGTATTCTTCACCTCCTTTTACATTAATTTACTGAAGTATAACATATTAAGCGCCCTTTGTCAAGCCAAAGCGCGCTTTTTTTATTCCGGTTTTTCCTTCTTGAGGATCTCATCGACCACGCTTGAGATGCGCTCCCGGTCTTCCGGCCGCATGTCGATGAACTCGATGCCGGTATCGTACTGGTAGACGCTCTTGCGCTTCGGGTCCGTCCTCTTCACGACCCAGACCACCGTGCCGCCGCACTTGATCTGCGGCTTGCCGTCGTCGATGTAGAGCTCGAGGTCGACGCCCTGGAAGAGACCGAGGTCTTCGGATACGACGACGCATATGCCGCCCGCGCCTATGTTCTCAGTGTGGGTCGAGAGGGTCTTCGAGTTAAGGCGTTTGCGTATCGTGATCAGGCACTTGTAGTTCGCCCTCGGGAACTTTCTCTTGTTTATGCCGTTCCACATTAAAGTATTCCTCCGGTAATATTATGAGTTCAGTATACATAACCGATAATGAAAATGCAAGAGAAAATTATTTGCAAATGAGCGGCCGGCGGTGTATAATTCAAATATGTACCGCGAATTTTTCGGCCTCAGGGAAAAGCCCTTCAATGTAACAAGCGACCCCACCTATCTCTTCTCAAGCCGGGTCTATCAGGAGGCTTTTGCCCACCTTGTCTACGGCATCAGCGAGCGCAAGGGTTTTATCGAGATAACCGGCGAGATAGGCGCCGGCAAGACGACGCTCTGCAGGCAGCTCTTGCGACAGCTGGACGCCAACACCAAGACCTCGCTCGTCCTGAATTCCACCCTGCCTGAACTCCAGCTTTTGCGCGGCATCATGGAAGACTTCGGACTCGATGTCGGCCAGAAGGACAAGGGCGAAATGCTGCAGCAGTTCAACAGCTTTCTTATAGAAGAGCTTTCCCGCGGCAACAACGTCATCCTTATAGTAGACGAAGCGCAGAACCTGGACCTTTCGACACTAGAGGCTATACGGATGCTCTCGAACCTCGAGACCGATAAGGATAAGCTCTTCCAGATCATCCTCGTCGGCCAGCCTGAGCTGAGGGATAAGCTCAACTCCCCGGCCCTGAAACAGCTGCGCCAGCGCATAGGCGTCCGCTTCCACATGACGCCGCTCGACAAGAACGAGGTGTCCCAGTATATCTACCACCGGCTCAAGGTCGCCGGCTCTAACGGCGAGATATGTTTCAGCGACGACGCCCTGGAGGCGATAGCCCGTTACTCCGGCGGCGTCCCCCGCATCATAAATATGGTGTGTGACAAGGCCCTCCTCATGGCTTACGTCATGGAGACTAAGGACATCAGCCTTAGCATGGTCGAGAGGAGCATACAGGAAATAGAAGGATCGGTGAGCTATGAGTATAATACAGGAAGCTTTGAAAAAAGCGCAGGCATGGTCGGCTGAGGACAGCGCCGGCGTAGAGACCGAGGGAACCGGCAGCAACCGGGTCTTCCTGGGCGATACGGCCGCGGAGAAGCTCCGCGTGCCGCCGCCGGTAGTGAGGCTGGTCTCAAAGAAGAAGCGTAAGGCCGTCCCGCCGGCCGCCATAATCGTCGGCGCCGTCGTTGCGGCGGTCGTCGTGGCCATAGCCGCGCTGGCTGTCCCTTTCTGGCTTATGGGCTCGAAGCCCGGCCAGCACGAAACCGCGGTCCCGGCCTCCCACCAGGAAGTGAGCTATAAGCCCCTGGCCGCAGCGGATCCGGCGAACCCCTCGGCCGGCGCCCCTGATCTTGTGTTGAGCGGCATCATGTACATCGAGGGCGCCCCCAGGGCGATCATAAACAAGGCGGTCGTCAGGGAGGGCGGTACGGTGGCGGGCGCTACCGTGGTGAGCATAGATGAGAGAGGCGTGATCCTGAAGAACGAATCCCTCGAGATCACGCTTACTTTGAAGGAATAGCCTTACAGCCGCGTCAGGTCTTAAGCTCCAGCTTGTGTATCGTGAAACCCCCCAACTCCAGGCATTCGGTCTCCGCGAAACCTTCCTTTATGCATAGCTTCATCGCGTCGACCATCCTGTCAGTGCACCTGAAATATATCCGCCGGTAATCCTTTTCCCTGCAGAACCGGACAGCCTCTTTTATAAGCTGCGTCCCGTATCCCCTCTTCCGGTGCTTGACGTCCACGAATAGCCGTCGCAGGAGGGCGCTCTGCGCCGTCTCTTCCTTTACGCCGACCGTCCCGACTATCTCGCCGCTCTCTTCGATAACGAAGAAGCCTTCCCTCTTGCCGCCGTAGACAGAGTCGATCTGGTCGAGGTCGGAGTCGGAGTAAGCCCCCCGGTCGAACGGGTATTCCTTTGTGAGGATCGACAGTATGAGCTCCTTTACCCCGTGCGCGTCTTCTTTTTTGAACTGCCGCAGTGCGTATCCCATTGGTCCCTACCTTTCTGAGACGGTGATGATGACCTTTCTGGGCCGTGGGCCGTCGAACTCGCAGAAATATATGCCCTGCCACGATCCCAGCCTGAGTTCGCCGTTCTCTACCGGGACGGTCTTCTCCGGTCCTATGAGAGCCGATTTTATATGGGAGTCCGCGTTGCCTTCGGAGTGCGCGTAACCCGCGCCGGCAGGGACGTGCTTATCGAGCCACCTGAGTATGTCTGAATGGACGCTCGGATCGGCGTTCTCGTTTATCATGACGGCTGCCGTTGTGTGCGGCACGAATATATGGCAGAGGCCGGCCTTTATCTTGGAGGCCTTGACGACGTCGTCGACCGTGGCCGTGATGTCTATGAATTCGGAGCGGGAACGCGTGGATACCGGTATGGAGCGGCTCATCGTGCCGAGCATGACGCTATGGCCTCCTTTACGACGTTATCGGACACGCCCTCCGCGATCCTTACCGCGCCGATCCGCGCCGGAAGCACGAAACGGTTCTTGCCGTGGATGAATTTTTTGTCGCGGACGTACGCACGGTAAAGCCGCGCATAGGACAATCCTCTTATCCTGGCCGGAAGAGAGCAGGCGCGGATCAGTCTTTCGACCCGCGTTGAGTCGCTTCTCTTCATCGACCGCAGCATGACGGCAAGGCGTGCCGCCACCACCATGCCGGCCGCGACGGCCTCGCCATGGTAATATCGCGAGGAGTATCCGGACGCCGCCTCGATCGCATGGCCTATCGTGTGGCCGTAGTTCAGGGCCGCGCGCACGCCCTGAGAGTCGTATTCGTCCTTCTCCACGTACGCTGCTTTTATAGCGCTCGAGCGCGTGACGGCGAACGCGAGCGCATTCCTGTCGCCCTTAAGGACCTTGGCGTGGTTCTTTTCGAGGTATGAGAAGAGGCGCCTGTCCGATATAACGCCGTATTTTATGATCTCCGCAAGGCCGTTGCGCATGTGGCGGGCCGGAAGCGTTTTAAGGACCGAGGTATCGGATATGACAGCCCTGGGCTGGTAAAAGGCGCCGGCAAGGTTCTTCGCGACCGGCAGGTCGACCGCCGTCTTCCCGCCGATGGCCGCGTCGACCTGGGCAAGGAGCGTGGTCGGCACCTGGATGTAGGGCACCCCCCTCTTGTATATAGCGGCGGTGAACCCGGCGAGGTCCCCCACCACGCCGCCGCCGAAGGCCACGATGAATGGCCTCTTCCGCTTGTCGAAAAGGCTTATATTGCGGAGTAGGCGCGCAAGGGATGCGATAGATTTGGCCCGTTCGGAATCGGGGACGAGTTCGAGGTGGATCTTGAAGCCGGCCCTCTTTAGCGCGCGCCTGAGGCGTGAGCCATGAAGCGCCCAGACCGTCTTGTTGGAGACAACGACAGCGTCGGTGCCGAGGCCCAGCCGGGCCGCGACCTTGCCGCAATCGGCGAGCGCCCCTTCGCGCACGATGATGTCGTAGGACCTCTCCTTTAGGAAGAGCCGGATCTTTGCCATCGGTTCCCGCGGGTTTACTTCTTTGCCTCTTTCTTCGCCTCTGCGCCGGCCGCCGGCTTCGCGCCTTCTTTCGCCGGTGCCGCTGCCTTCGCGGCCGCCGCCTTCGGGGCTGCCGCGCCTTTTTCAGCGCCTGCCGCCGCGGGTGCCGCCGCCGCGCCTTCAGCTACCGCGCCTTCGGCGCCTTCGGCCTCTGCCGCCGCCGCCTTCTCTTTCTTGATCTTGAACCGGAGTATCTTCACCTTGGCCAGCCCGTAAACGGAATCGCCCTCTTTCCACTTTTCCTTTTCCTGCAGGGTCTTTATCCTCTCGTACCGTTTAAGGACGGACCTGTGCTTTTTATCGATCTCCGACGATCGCAGGCTGGGATGTTGTGACATCTTATTTGCCTCCGCTTTTTTGTGATCGCGCCTATATGCGCGCCTTGATATACGCGTCCTTGAACCTCGGTTTAAGCCTCTTGACCGCTGACTGCGCGTCCTCTTTCGTTGCGTAGCCGCCGACGCAGACCAAAAAATACGGCGCGCTCTGGATCGCGAACGCGTTCAGCTTGTCCGACCTCAAAAGGCTTACCTCGGCCAAGGCCGTCTCCTTGCGAGTGTACCTGGCCACTACTACAGTGTACTTGGCCTTCCCCGCCTGCTTGGCCGGCGAGGCCTGCCGGGCCTTCTTCGCCGCCGTCGCGCCGGTGTAATGCTTGCCCTTCTCCACGCCCAGCGCGTACAGGGCGACCATAAGCATGATAACGCCGATTGAGACGAAGACCAACCGGTCGAGCGTCAGCGTCACCGAGAACTTGCCCTTCGGGAATATCGGGTCCGGCTTCTTCGGCGCTGAGGCCTTCGGCGGCTCGAATTCGAAGAGTTCTTTCTGGTATGCGTTTTCTTCCATTGAAGTATTAGCTTATAATACCGCGGCATTATATCATATGCGAAACCAAAAAGCAACCCACCCGGCTCTGCCAGCCGGCCAGCCAGGGGAAAATAGGGACTGTCCCTATTTTCAATGGAAAAAATGGGACAGTCCCATTTAACGCGTAATAGACGCTTTTGGGACAGTCCCTATTTTTCCGGCGAAAAAATTCCAGATCGCAATGTGCGGCGGTGGTGTTATAAACGCGGTTTGATGTTTAGGCGGAAAAGCCTGCTCGACACCTGTATTGCCGGCGCCTTGAGGTCTCCCTTGATATGGGCGGTGAGGCTCTTCCAGCCCTTCTCTTCTTCCGTGAGGACGGCCTCGGTCAGCATGTCGGGCATCGACGACGTGACCTTGCCGGAAAAGTAGATGGTGATGTCGGAGTCGACCGTGTTGTCCTTGTAGATATAGCCGGTGATGTGGAGCCGTATGTCGTCGCCCGTGGCGTTGAACTCTTTTATGCGCGTTCCCTTGCCGAATATGTCCACGCTGCCGTCTATCCGGCGGTATGTCCAGCTGCCCTTAAAAGGGATCTCGACGAGCCCGGACAGGTCGGTGCCTGCCGGGACGGGCCCGGCCGCCCTTTCATTGACGAAAGAGACGTCGTACAGGTCAAAGTCCAGCGATAGTGTCTTTGAGAGCATCTTGCTGAAATCCGGCCGTATAACGGCCTTATTGGCAATGAACCCTGTACCGGTGTTGGCGTTCACGAGCTTCAGGCCGCTTGCCGATATGCGCGTGAAAGATGCCGACTGCATCTGCCTGTAGGAGACGGCGTACCCGGCCGCCCTGCAGAACGCGCGTAGCACAAAGGGCGGCGCGTAGAAATACGCGAGGGCCGCTATGAGTGTCGCGGCGAACGCTATCGTTATCTTTGCGGTATTGTTGAGGCGCATGTGTCCGGGCTAGGTGGTTTCCTTGAGGAGTTTCCCGATCCTGGAGATGACCTTGGTGTCGCGGGTGTAACAGTACCCTGTGGTCGAGGAGACACGGTGCGCCGTGAGGATGTTGAGCGCGACAAGGTCTTCGAGCGCCTTGCGCACCTTGGCGCGGTCCTCGTTCACCCATGTAGATACGCCTCGCGGGGTGTCGATAGACGCCTGGTTTTCGTGGAAAAACTCTATTATCTTGCGGTGGATAGCGGATCTCAACGCGTCATCTATGCTCATATGGCTCCTTCTTTAAAAGCGCCCTTATGTCCTTCCTTTTCATCACCTTCAGGAATTCATCCACGATCTTTGGGTCGAATTGCGTTCCGGAGTTGTTCTTTATCTCCGCCACGGCCTGGTCGACCGTCATCGGCGGCCGGTAGGGCTTCTTTGTGATCATCGCCTCGAACGCGCTGACCGCGGCCATGATGCGCGCGCCGAGCGGGATCTGGTCTTTCCTAATGCCTTTGGGGTAGCCCGAACCGTCGTAGTTCTCATGGTGGTGGAGTATTATCGGGATGACGGTCTTCAGCGCCTTGATGTGCCTTATTATCTCGACGCCCTTGGCCGGATGCTCTTTGACGATCTTGAATTCCTTGCCCGTCAGTTTGGTCGGTTTCGTGAGGACCTCGCTCGGGACGGTCACCTGGCCGGCGTCGTGCAGGACGACGGCGTATTCGAGGCTCTTAAGTTCGTTCGCGTCCATGCGCATCGCCTGCCCTATGGCCAGGCAGATCTTCAGTGTGGAGGCGCGGCGTATGTACGCGCCGGGCGCGCGCGTGTCGAGCGCCGCGGCGAGCGACCTTATGCTGCCGATGGTCAGCTTCTCCTGTTCCTTGTAGAGCTGCGCGTTCTTGATGGCTATGACGGCCTGTTCGGCGAGGGTCATCATGATCTCCTGGTCGAAATCGCTGAACGGCTTTTTATCTATCTTGTCGTAGACGGTGATGACGCCGATGACGTCCTCGTCGATGAGCGGGACGGCGAGGTAGTCGGCGCCCTTTATCGGCCTGCCGTATTTTACGGCCTTGCCGGGGGCCCACTTGCCGACCGCGATCTTCTTGAGCTTCGACTTCTTCTCCCTGACGTCGACCGTGGCCTTGGGCAATAGCTGCTTGCGCCTGGCGTCGACCAGTTTCAGGGAGCACCGGTTGGCCCGGATCACCTGAAGGGATAGTCGGACGATGCGCGGTAAAAGTTCGTTCATGTCGAGCGTAGAGCTGATGAGGCGGTGGACGGTGTGGACGGTCGAGAGCGCGATCGCGCGCGGCCTGATCGTCTCGTAAAGCTTTGATAGCTCGACCTCTTTCTGGACCTCTCGGACGATCGCGTCCGTGAAGGTGGCGAATATGTTCAGTGTGTCGTCGGAGACGTCCTTCTTGATGTAGTAGGCGCCGATGAAGCCGTAGAGCTTATCGCCCTGGGCTATCGGGTAGGCGAAGCCGTAGAGCCCCTGGGGGCAGGCGAACCGGACGATGGCCCTTTTCTGCGCCGCTTTTCTGAGTATCTCGCGCATGTGGATGACGCATTCCGCCCTCTTCTTTATGAGCGAGCGTTTGTTGCATATGCATCCTGAGGGGATGAGCCACGTCAGGTCTTCTATTGACGGGTTCGGCTTTTCGACGAGCCACCAGAAGGTCGGCTCGATGCTAGATTCGAAGCACTCCTCCTGCCTTCTGAAGCTGAGGCTCTTTTTAAGCCGGTCGAACAGTTCCTGCCGGTATTGAGCCTCTGTAGCCTTATCGGTTGCCGAGGTCGGGTTTTCCATGGCTTTCTATTATAGCACTATACGCGTTCGTAAGGTTCAAAAAATTTCTTGTATTCGTCAAGGGCGTAGCGGTCGGTCATGCCGGCGATGTAATCGCATACGACAAGGTGCTTTTCCTCGCGCTTAAGGCGCGCCTGCGTCGTTGGCGGCAGCTGCTCCGGCTTGTCGAAATATACATTAAAGAGGTTCAGGATGAAACGGTGGGCCTTGTTGGACATCCGCACCACCCGGTAATGCTGGTACAGGTTCTTGACTAGGAACTCGCGCATCGGCTTGCGCAGGGCCTGCATGGGCTTCGAGAATGTCACTATGCGTTCGGGCGTCTTTACGACATGCTGCACCTTCTGGATCTTGAGCCTCTTTATGTTCAGCTCTGTCTGCGCGATCACGTCCGTGACCTGGCTGTTGATGATGGAGCGGATGATCTGGTATTTGCGTATCTCGTCTTTTATCCGCGGGTAGCGCTTGTGGACAGCCTTTTCTTTCTCGGCCCATATCCTGACGCGCTTCAGGTCGCTATCCTTGATGAGCTCGCTCGTGATCCCGTCATCGAGGTCGTGATTGTCGTACGCGATCTCGTCGGCGACGTCGACGACCTGCGTCTCGAGTATGGGGGAACCCTCTGCCTCGAACGGGACGACGGGCCGTGGCATGTCGAAAGGCGTTGAATGCTTTATGATGCCCTCCCTCACTTCGTAGGTCAGGTTCAGGCCGGGGAATTCGGGGTAACGCTGCTCGAGGAAATCGACGACCCTGAGGCCCTGTATGTTGTGGTCGAAGCCTCCGTAGTCCTTCATGATCTCGTGGAGGGCGTCCTCGCCGGAATGGCCGAACGGCGTGTGGCCCAGGTCATGCGCCAGCGCTATCGCCTCCACGAGGTCCTCGTTGAGGCGCAGCGACCGCGCGATAGACCTCGCTATCTGCGCGACCTCGAGCGTGTGGGTCAGGCGCGTGCGGTAGTAGTCGCCTTCGTGGTTGACGAAGACCTGCGTTTTGTATTCCAGGCGCCTGAAGGCCGTCGAGTATATGATCCTGTCCCGGTCGCGCTGGTAGCAGGAGCGGTAGTCGTGCTCCTCCTCTTTGTAGCACCTGCCCTTGGACAGCCGGCTCTTCTGGGCGTAAGGCGCGAGGAGCTCTTCCTTTTTCTCGATGTCCTTTCGTTTCAGCATCGTTAAGCCGCTCTTTCTGTCAGCGCTTCTTAAGGCGTTTGTAGACGGAGTCGAGTGAATCGGAGACGACCTTGGTGTTGGCGACGACCGGCATGAAGTTTGAATCGCCGAGCCAGCGCGGCACGATATGGACGTGGACGTGGCCTTCGTAGCCGGCGCCGGCCACCCTGCCTATATTGACGCCGATGTTGAAGCCGTGAGGCTTGAATTCCTTCGTCAGCCGCGCCGTAGTCGCGTTGACGAGCTCGAAGAGGTCGGTCATCTCGGCCCGGTCCAGCTCCTCCAGGCTCCTCACGTGCCTGTAGGGGCTGACCATGACGTGGGCGTTATTGTACGGGAACATGTTGAGCATCGAGAAGGAATGGCGCGTCCTGTCGACGATGTACCGCTTCCCGGTGTCGCGCGCGTTCCTTGCCCCGCAGAAGATGCACCTCTTCCGCTTCTTTAGATAGATATACCTGCTTCTCCAGGGAGCCCAGATCTTATCCATATCTCTCCGTTTTACTCTGTCGAAATTAATAGAAATGAATAGATATTGATTGAAATTGATTGAAATTGATTGAAATTGATTGAAATAGATAGTCCGTAACGATAAATTTCTATAAATTTCAACTCATTTCTACAAATTTCCATCTATTTCGTTCCGCTTTCTTTTTGACCGAGTAATTTATTTCTCGCGTCCTCGAAGAAGGGCTCGGCAAAATCCGTCGCCCATGTCTTCTCCTCGAACGGCCTCTCGCGCACGGTCTTCAGGAAGTTCTTGAACTCGTCGTAGTAGCTGCCGTACACGTGGAAGCTGTCGCTTATATCTACGTATCTGCCGACCGCCACCTCTTTCTTGAGGCTCTTCGCTATCGCCGCGGCGACCGTCCGCTGCAGGTCCGTGAGCGCGAAGATGTTCATGAAGCTCGCCTTGTAGGCGTCGCGCGACCTCCAGTGTGTGTTCATATTGAGGGCGTAGCGCCGTTCGTCGAGCTGGACGAGCCGGAACCATATCCGCTGCAGGCACGGCGGGTCGTCGGTCTGCGGGTCTGTCGCCGGGTTCCAGGTGATGGCCTGCGCCCTCCTCGAATACGGCGTCCTGGAAAGCTTGCGTATGATGTAGTCGATCTGGTCCACGACCTTGCCGTTGCATTCGTAATGGGAAAGCCGCTGGTGGTACGTATAGGTCCACTTGCCCTCTTCGGGCTTTATCCAGTGGTCGTGTATTCCCAGCACTACCTCCTGGCGGTAGACCTCCAGGTCCTCCAGGCCTCCGGGGAACGCCCGGTGGATGCGGGGCTCTCTCATCGGGTCGTTGACGACCATGACCATCGTGCAGTCCCTGCTCGGCGGGTCCCCGGCCTTGTCATATTCGGTGCGTATCTCCAGCCCGTCGTCCCATGTGGCGAGGACCGCCTTCTCCCATGCCTCGGGGAGCGTATTGCCTTCAACCTTTATGACAGGTATGTCGTCCTTCATTTTAAGGTAACCTTATTATCTTTCCGGTGATGCCCTTGTCTGTTATCTCGATGACGCCGTACGAGTTATATTCGGCGAATACCTTGTCGGTAGGGCTGCCGGGGTTGAAGAAGAGCACACCGTCCTTGACGGTATTGACGGGTTTGTGCGAGTGGCCGAAGACGATGGCGTCGACCTTGCCGAACTCCCTTCTTACGGTCTCCATGATATCCGCCGAGGCCCCGTATCCGTGGATCAGGCCTATCTTATACTTGCCCACCTTGATCAATTCCTTTGAGTTTAGGACGTTGCGGAGGTTCAGGGCGTCCATGTTGCCGCACACGGCCTTCAGGTCCTTCATCTTCGAAAGCTTATCGTAGAACTCTTTCTCGACGAAATCACCCGCGTGTATGACCATATCGGCCTTCTTGATCTCGTCGTAGATGGCTGCGGGCAGGTCCGGGGCCGTCCTGGGTATATGCGTGTCCGACAAGACAAGGATCCTCATAAGGTCACCGTCCTTTTCTTTCCGTAGGACGTAAGCAGCATGTTCACGACCGGGGTTTCCCAGATCGCTATCTTCAGTTCCTTCGCCAGGAGGTTGGCGTTCTCGTCTATCCCCTTAAGCGGCATGATGATCCTCTGCGCCACGGAACGGTCGAGTGCCTTAACGGATCGCATGTACTCCACGATGTCGCCCTCGCCGACGTAAGTCTCATAAGGCTGGACGACCCATGTCTTTCCCCTGAAAGACGCGACGACGCACGGCTTCGAGCCGTTAAGCGCGCGGACCTCGACCCTGGTAAAGTGAGGCAGCCTCATCTGCCTGGCGTCGATCTGCATGAGCTCGTTTGAGAAGCTGCCGAAGAGGTCGGCGATCCGCGGCGTGACGCCCTGCCGGTATTCCTTCAGCGCGTCCTCCATGTACGCCCTGAGTTCCGACTCGAAAAGCCTTGAGCGCGTGACGGCATCGTCGATGAGCAGGTCCCGCCTTTTCTGGTAGACATGCCTCAGCCAGAACTCGAGCATCACGTCGTCGATCCGGTAGAATACGCCGTTCTTGGAGATAAAGCCCTGCTCCAGGAGGCGCTCCAGGGCCTTAGAGATCTCGGAGCGTTGCGCCTTGACGGCGCGGGCTATCTCCTGCTGCCTGTTCTTGCCCCTGGCTATCGCCACCATGATAGGCAGGCATATCTCGCGCGATCTTGAGTCGAGCAGGTCCAGGACGTAATTCAACAGGTACTGGTGGATGACGCCGTTGGAATTGTAGACGAGATCGAGGATCGCCTGCTCTACGACTGCGCTATCGATGTGGCTGGACATGCGCTCCGCGGCGATGCCCTCAAGGCGGGCGGCTATATGGTTCAGGTAGAACGGGTTGCCGTCGGTGAACGAGATGATGAAGCGCTTGATATCGTCGTCCGCCTCGTAGCCGGCCAGTTTGATCTCCAGGAATTCGCCCGCCTTCTTCGTATCGAAGCCGGATACCTTGACTATCTCAAAGTTGCCGAACAGGAGCGACAGCTTTTCCGACAGGATCTTCTTGATCGCGTGGTTGCGCGAGCTCGAGACGATGTACATCGTGTTCTTCTGGACCATGATGATCTTGCCGAAGTTGAGGAACGTGTTCTTTATGCCGATCTGCTCCAGGTTGTCGAATTCGTCGAAGATGACGATGCATGGGATCTTCGCCTCTTCCTTTACTATGGACGTGAGATTGAGAAGGCTTGTGTACGCCTCGTCGTATTCGCCGCGCTCCACCGAGGCCATGACATGCCTTACGGCGCCGTGCGTCTTCGGCAGCGCTTTCGACGCCTTTTCGAGAAGACTTCCCATGTCTATCTCAACCGCTTCCCCGGTCTTGGCGAATGTGTTGTAGAGGAGCGTCGCGATGAAGCGGTTCGCGAACGACCTGAACGGCTCCTTCACCACCTCCAGATAGACCGGTATGAAGGGCTCGTCCTTTACGGTGGCGAGGAAGTGCAGCAGGATGGATGATTTGCCGGCCAGGCTCTGGCCCGTCAGGGCGACGTTCTGGCGGTAGCCTTCCTTGAGTGCCAGCACCCTCTTGTTGAGGAGGTCGAGCACCTCCTCGCGCCCGAAAAACCTTTCACCGACTACAGGTTCACTGAACATATCGCACCTATTGTTTGGAAGGCAGGTAAAAGAACGGGTTCTGCGGTTCCCCGTCCTTCCTGATCTCGAAATGTACGGAGGGCTGTTTTGCCCTGCCCGTCGCGCCGGCCTTGGCTATGACGTCGTTCTGCGCGACGACCGTGCCGGGAGTCACCACTATCCTTGAGTTGTACGCGTAGACCGTCTGGAAATCGTCGCCGTGGTCCAATATGACGGTCTTGCCGAACCCCTTCAGCTTATCGTCGCAGAAGACTACCTTTCCGGCCCGGGATGCCCGCACGTCAGAGCCCTCCGCGGCGCGGATGTCGATACCCTTGTTCCTCGCTTTGTCGATCGTCGTACCGAACCGAGAGATGACCGTCCCCCGCACCGGCCACGCGAAGGACTCCTTGACCGCCGCGTAGCACACCGGCTCCCGTACCCGTGCCGACGGGCTCGGGATGACCAGGCGCTGGCCGACCTTAAGCGTCGAGTTCGAGAGCGAATTCGCCTGCGCCAGGCTGCCTATGTCGACGCCGTACATCTTTGAGATGCGCCATAGCGTCTCCCCGCTTTTAACGGTGTGGTACGTCGTGAGGTTGGGCATGCCGGGCGTGCCGGTCACGGATACCGTCGCTATGGGTACCGTCGCCTGGCTGGCGCGGGGCGCCGTGGCGCAGCCGGCGAGTGATACTATGAGTAATGCTAAAAGGGCGAATCTCATCATTAAGTAAGCCCGCGTCGTTTAAGGTTCTTCGGCAGCTAAAATGCTCGCTATTCGCTCGCATTTTTAACGCTGCCTCAGGATCAAATTTGCTTCGCAAATTTGGAGCGAGCGAGGGGAATCCCCTCCGCTCGGCCAGTGGCCTCGCTCCGGGCCGGCCGAATTTCCTGCCGGCCAGAGGCCTTTTCCTCCTATTCGTCGGCGGAAATTCGGCTTCGATTCCCTC
>JAFGJL010000036.1 GCA_016929115.1 Candidatus Omnitrophota bacterium
ACAGCCCCACGCTCATGAACGCCGGCAGGGACCTGCAGCAGCTCTCCGCGTGTTTCGTCCTGCCGATCGAAGATTCGATGGAGTCCATCTTCGAAACGATAAAGGACACGGCGCTCATACATAAATCCGGCGGTGGCACGGGTTTCAGCTTCTCGCGCCTGCGCGCGAAGAATTCCCCCGTGCGTTCGACCGGCGGAATATCGAGCGGCCCGGTCTCGTTCATGAAGGTCTTCAACGCCGCGACGCAGGCGGTGAAGCAGGGCGGCACGCGCCGCGGCGCGAACATGGGCATACTGCGCGTCGACCATCCGGACATCCTTGAGTTCATAACCTGCAAGGAGAACGACAAGGAGATCACGAATTTCAACATATCCATAGCCCTCACCGAGGATTTCGTCAAGAAGGCCGTCAAGAACGAAGAGTACGAGCTCATCGATCCCCGCTCCAAAAAGTGCGTCCAAAAGCTTAACGCCAAGGACGTGCTTGACCTTATCATAAAGATGGCGTGGAAGAACGGCGAGCCCGGCATCATCTTCATCGACCGCGTCAACAAGGACAACCCTACGCCGAAGGTCGGCGCCATCGAGTCGACCAACCCGTGCGGGGAGCAGCCGCTCTTACCTTATGAGAGCTGCAACCTCGGCTCGATAAACCTCGCCAAGATGGTAACGGACGGGAAGATCGACTGGCCGAAGTTCGAGGCGACGATCGATAAGGCCGTCCATTTTCTTGACAACGTGATCGACATGAACGCCTATCCCCTGAAGAAGATCAATGACATGACGAAGGCCAACCGCAAGATCGGCCTGGGCGTCATGGGATTCGCCGACATGCTCATCCTCATGGGCGTCCGTTATGATTCCGACGAGGCGGTACAGCTGGCCGAGCAGGTAATGGAATTTTTGCTCCAAAAGGGGCGCCTGTCTTCGGAAAAGCTGGCGCAGAAGAGGGGGGCGTTCCCCAATTTTTCCGGGAGCGTCTTCGATGTCCCGGGCGCACTCCCCTTAAGGAACGCGACGCTCACGACCATCGCTCCGACCGGCACGCTCTCCATAATAGCCAATACATCGAGCGGCATAGAGCCCGTTTTCGCCATCTCGTATGTCAGGAACATAATGGACAACACGAAACTTATCGAGGTCCATCCTCATTTCCAGGAAGTCGCGGAGAAGAGGGGCTTCTTCAAGCCGGAGCTCATGAACCTTATCGCGCAGAGGGGGACGGTGCATGGCATCCCCGAGATACCCGAAGACGTGCAGAAGCTCTTCGTTACGGCGCACGATATAGACGCTGCCTGGCACATACGGATGCAGGCAGCGTTCCAGAAGCATACGCATAACGCCGTGTCGAAGACCGTCAACCTCCCTTCCGCCGCGACCATGGACGACGTCAGGACCATCTACATGCTGGCGTATGAGAGCGGCTGCAAGGGCGTGACGATCTACCGCGACAAGTCGAGGGGAGAGCAGGTCCTTAACATACCGAGCGAGCACGGCGCCGGCAAGGAAGCTGATAAGAAAGCGGCTCTCCCGGCCAAGGTCATCCCCAGGCCCAGGCCCACCGTTACCAGGGGCACCACCACCAAGATCGCCACAGGGTGCGGCAACCTCTACGTGACTATCAATACGGACGAGCAGGGCCTGCCTTTTGAGGTCTTCATGTCCATGGGCAAGGCCGGCGGCTGCGCGATGAGCCAGTTGGAGGCCATAGGCAGGCTCGTGTCGCTTGCGATGAGGAGCGGCATCGAGGTCAGCACTATCATAGAACAGATGCGCGGCATACGCTGCCCGTCCCCGAGCTGGGAGAAGGGCGGCAGGATCTTCTCGTGCTCTGACGCCATAGCCCGCGTCATAGAGCACCGGATGCGCGATGTCAAGGCAGGCAAGCCGGCCCAGCAGGGCCCTGCCACCATCACGCCGCCTGACCTGGGAAGTTCGGCGCAGGCGGAGAGCGGCGGCTCCTCATCCAAGGAGACCAACCTTAAGGTAGGTAATATCGTGGGCGTCTGCCCCGATTGCGGCAGCGCGCTCTGGCATATCGAAGGCTGCATGGTATGCAAGTCCTGCGGTTATTCCAAGTGCGGATAGGCTGTTAGGAAAAAAAGCTTGCCAAAATCATTTATTATGGTAAAATATATCCAACATAACCAAGAGGAGGTGTTATGGCGGATTGGGGAACAGTAGCTATTGTCGATCCGGTAAAGGCGATGCTCGTTAAGATATGGGGGTTCATCCCGACCATAACGGGTGCCATCCTTATCTTAGTATGCGGTTGGCTCATAGCGAAATTGCTTGAGACGATCGTGGTAAAGGTATTAAAGGCTATCAAGCTTGACATGGCCAGCGAGAAAGCCGGCGTTGCGAACGTCCTTGCTCAGGGCGATATAAAGATAACGCTATCAGAGCTTATCGGCGGTATCATCTACTGGCTGATCATGCTGGTAGTAGCCGTTACGGTGTTGAACGCGCTCAACCTGGCCGTGGCAGCGAACCTGCTGTCGAGGCTGGTTGAATATGTGCCCAACATCCTGGCAGCGATATTCGTGCTCGTGCTGGGGTCGTTCCTGGCCACCTTCGTCTCCGCTGTTGTCCGCACCACAGCGAACAACGCCGGGGTCAAGAACTCGAAGTTCCTGAGCCAGATATCGCAGACCATCATAGTGATCTTCTCCGTCATAATCGCTGTCGAGCAGCTGAACATCGCTACCGCGTTCATAGCGCTTACCGTCAATATCATCCTGGCCTCTCTGGGCCTTGGGATCGCGCTGGCCTTCGGGCTCGGCTGCAAGGATATGGTCGGCAAGATGGTAGCCGATTACATGAACAAGATGAAATAGAACCTTGGTATAAGCATTCCGCTCGCAACCCCGCACCTGGGTTTCCAGGTGCGGGGTTGCTTTTCAGATGCCATAAGCGGTCTCTTCGGAAATAGGGACTGTCCCTATTTCCGATTTTCAATAGGGAAAACGGGACAGTCCCTGTTTTCCCACATTTAATTGCGCGCGACTTCCTTTTGTGCTACAATATTTCCTCTGCTTTTATTCCATACCTAAAAAATCAACGGGAGGTCACAAAATGGAAGCCTCAAAGGTCATGGCCGCGGACTCACTATCCACAAACACGGAGGTTAACATGAAGGTAAAGAGGGCGTTGATAAGTGTTTCTGATAAGACGGGCCTGGACGAGCTGGCGAAAGTCCTTAGCGGGTTCGGCGTGGAGATATTATCAACGGGTGGAACGGCTAAGGCGATACGCTCCCTCGGCGTCATCGTAAAGGACGTCTCGGAGCATACCGGCTTTCCGGAGATGCTGGACGGCAGGGTCAAGACGCTCCATCCGAAGATACACGGCGGCCTTCTCGCGCTGAGGGACAACAAGGAGCACATGGAGACCGCGGAGAAGCACGACATAGGCCTGATCGATATGGTCGTCGTGAACCTTTACCCGTTCGAAAAGACGGTCGCGAAGGAGGGGGTTAAGCTGGAAGAGGCCATCGAGAACATAGATATAGGCGGCCCGTCGATGCTTAGGAGCGCCGCGAAGAACCACAGGTCCGTCTGCGTCATATGCGATCCGTCGGACTATGGAAGGGTCATCGCCGACATGAAGGCCAACAACGGGAGCATATCCGAGAAGCTGCTCGTCGAGCTCGGCGTGAAGGTCTTTGACCGCACGTCCACGTACGACGCGGCCATTTACAGGTATTTAAAGGGTAAGATAACAGGCGAAGAGGGGCCGGGGGCCGGGGGCCAGGGGCCAGAAGGGTTCCCGCAGGCGCTCAACCTCGATTTCACAAAGATACAGGACCTGCGTTACGGCGAGAACCCGCACCAGAAGGCGGCGTTCTACAAGGACCCGTCTTCGGACGAGCCAAGCGTCTCGAGCGCCGTACAGTTGCATGGCAAGGAGCTGTCCTTCAACAACATCATCGACCTTGACGCCGCGCTGGAGATTGTGAAGGGTTTCGACGAGCCGGCCGCGACAGTCATAAAGCATACCAATCCGTGCGGCACCGCGACAGCGAAGACGCTGAAACAGGCGTACATAGACGCGCTAGACTGCGACCGCCTTAGCGCCTTCGGTTCCATCGTGGGCTTCAACAGGCCGGTCGACCTTGAGGTGGCGCAGACGATACTCGAAGAGGCGGATTTCGTGGAATGTATAATCGCGCCGTCATATGGCCCGAAGGCGCTCGAGGCGTTGAGGACAAAGAAGAACCTGAGGCTCATAGAGGTCAGGAACTTCGGCGCTAAGACCACCCGCCATGACCAGGACCTCAAAAAGGTCGTCGGCGGCCTTCTTGCGCAGGACAGGGACGTGGCACGGCTGAAGGAATCCGATCTTAAGATCGTTACCAAGAAGGCTCCCACAAAAGAGCAACTTGCCTCGCTCCTCTTCGGCTGGGTGGTCGCCAAGCACGTGAAGTCCAACTCCATAGTGCTCTGCCAGGGGACCAAGACCGTCGGCGTCGGTGCAGGCCAGATGTCAAGGGTCGATTCAGTGAGGATAGCCGCCGAAAAGGCAGGCAGCCGCGCTAAAGGCTCAACGCTTGCGAGCGACGCGTTCTTCCCGAAGGAGGACGGCATCGAGCAGGCGGCGAAAGCGGGCGCTGTGGCTATCATCCAGCCGGGCGGCTCCATACGCGACAAGGAAGTCATCGCTACGGCCGACAAGCTTGGCGTCGCGATGGTCTTTACCGGCATCAGGCATTTTAAACACTAATCGCGTCCATGAACTATCCAGAAGCGGAACGGTACCTGAATTCCTTAATAAACTACGAGAAGCTGGACAGCTACGATTACTGGGCATCGTTCAGGCTTGACCGGATCAGGGAGTTGAGCCGCCTTCTCGGAGATCCCCACAAGAACATCCGCTCCATCCATATCGCCGGCACCAAGGGAAAAGGCTCTACCGCCGCGATCACATATTCCATCCTTAAGTCGGCCGGTTTCAAGGTCGGGCTTTACACATCTCCCCACCTCATCTCAGTGCGCGAGCGCATACGCATCAACGATGAGCTTATAAGCGAAGCTGACGCGTGCAGGCTCCTGGAAAGGATTAAAAAGATCACGGATGGCTTAAGCGGCGATGAGATGCCTTCGTTCTTTGAGGTATGCACCGCGCTTGCCTATCTTTATTTCGATGAAAAGGGGGCCGACCTGGCCGTTTACGAGACGGGGCTTGGAGGGAGGCTCGACGCAACGAATATCATAGAGCCGCTTGTCTGCGCTATCACCCCCATAAGTTACGAGCATACCGATAAGCTGGGCAAGACCCTGACCTCTATAGCCGGCGAGAAGGCCGGCATCATAAAGGACGGCTCGATATGCGTGTCGGCGCCGCAAGAGAAGGAGGCGCTGGATGCGATAGAGGGCGCATGCAAGGCGAAAAAGGCGCGCCTCATCCTTGTCGGCAGGGATATAACCTTCGAAGAGGTGGAATCGAATACCGACGGCGCGCTCTTCAGCGTGCATGGCTTATACAGGGATTACCATCTTATGAGACTCAGGCTTTTGGGATCGCATCAGGTGGTGAACGCGGCTACTGCCATCGGGATAGTCGAGGCCTTGCGTCTTAACGGCATACGGGTAGGCCCCAACGCCATAAAGGCCGGCATAAAGTCCGCGCAATGGTCCGGACGCATGGAGATAGCTTTACGAGACCCGTTCCTGGTGCTCGACGGCGCCCAGAACAAGGCGAGCGCGGCGGTCGCGTCACAGGCCGTGCGCAAGGTATTCGATTACAGGAACCTGATACTCGTCCTGGGCGTATCAAAAGATAAAGATGTGCGCGGCATCGTGGAAGAGTTCCTGCCCATAGCTGACTCCGTCATACTGACGAGGTCGAACGTGGCGGAGAGGGCGCTTGAGCCTTCCAGCATAAGGGAAGTGATAGGCGATGTGAAGGCGGGAGCATTTGAGGAAGGCAAGAACATGACCCTTACTTCAAGCGTGGACGAGGCCGTGCGCCTGGCGCTCGAAAAGGCGCGTCCGGACGACATGGTGCTTGTCACCGGCTCGCTCTTCGTTGTGGGTGAAGCGAAGTCGTTCATGGAGAAAAAGCGCGAAAAGGCGTCTTTTTAAGGGATGGCATGTCCGGAAATAGCATGGAAGATACTATAGTCGCCGTTTCCACACCGGTCGGCGAAGGCGGGATAGGCATAGTCCGCCTTAGCGGCCGCGACGCTCTCAGGATAGCGGACTCGCTCTTCGTCCCGAAGGACGGAGGGCGCCCCTCGGCCTACGATACGTATACCGTGCATTACGGCCATATCGTCGATCAGGAGATAGCCGATGAGCCTATCGATGAGGTCATCCTTACCGTGATGAGGGCGCCGAGGAGCTATACGAGGGAGGATGTCGTCGAGATAAATTGCCACGGCGGCATCCAGGCCGTCAGGAGGGTCCTGGACCTTGCCTTGAGGTACGGCGGCCGCGTCGCGGAACCCGGCGAGTTCACGAAGAGGGCTTTTCTGAACGGCCGCATAGACCTCGTCCAGGCCGAGGCCGTTCTCGACGTCATCAAGGCGAAGACAGAGTCATCGCTTAAGGCAGCTATCGACCAGCTCGAAGGCGGCCTTTCCGATACCGTTAACGGCATCCGCGAATCCGTGATCGGCATAGCGTCTCATGTGGAAGCGCTCATAGATTTTCCGGAAGAAGAGATCGATATCGCCGCGGACAGCCTCGTCAAGAGGTGCGAAGCCGCCGTAACGGCGCTGCAAAAGCTCATCGATACTTTCGCGCATGGAATGGTGCTCAGGGAAGGTGTCCTGGCCGTCATCTGCGGCAAGCCGAACGTCGGAAAATCGAGCCTCATGAACCTTTTATTGAAAAGGGACAGGGTGATAGTCACGCCGGTCCCCGGCACGACAAGGGATGCAGTGGAGGAGATGATCAACCTTAAAGGGATACCGGTAAGGCTTGTCGATACCGCCGGTATCGCGGAGACAGCCGATGTGGTCGAGAGGGAAGGCGTAAAGCGGAGTAAGCGCTATCTCGACCGGGCCGATCTCGCGCTTCAGGTCTTCGACAGCTCTTCCGCTATCGGGGATGAGGATGCCGCGATCGCGCGCCTCACTTTCGGGAAGAAACGGATCTCGGTCCTGAATAAATGCGACTTGCCGAGGATCACCGCCCGGGCCGATATCGAGGCCCTTTGCAAAGGTTCTGCGGTGGTAGAGATATCGGTGCTGCGAAAAGAGCGCATGGAGTCCCTGGAGAAAGCGATCATCGATGCCGTCTGGTCCGGAGAGTATGACCGTAGCGATGGCACCGTTGTAGCGAACGCAAGGCACAAGGAACTCCTTGACAAGGCGTTCAGGAATATGATATCAGTTACTAAGGCATTGAAAGAGGGACTTTCTCCGGAACTTGCCGCGGTGGACCTCAGGGAAGCGATCCACAACCTTGGCCTTATCGTAGGCAGGTCGGTTTCGGACGACATTTTAGACACGATATTCAATGAGTTCTGTATAGGGAAGTGATTTAGCTCATAGTTCATAGGAAGGAATGATATGGATAAGAAAAGGATAGAGAAAGCGGTGCGGGAGATATTGATCGCCGTTGGGGACGACCCGAGGAGGCCGGATATCAGCAAGACGCCGCGGCGTGTCGCGGATATGTGCGAGGAGATCTTAAGCGGCATGAAGGTCGATCCTGAGAAGCAGCTCGAGGTCATCTTTGAGAAGGACCATGACGAGATCATCCTCCTGAAGAACATACCGCTCTATTCTCTCTGCGAGCATCATCTGCTGCCGTTCGTCGGTAAGGCGCACGTCGCCTATATCCCGGCCGGTAACAGGGTCACCGGTTTAAGCAAGCTGGCGCGGGTCGTCGATATCCTCTCCAAAAGGCTGCAGGTGCAGGAGCAGCTCACGACCTCGATCGCTAATATCATAATGAAGAAATTGAAGCCCAAAGGTGTCCTTGTGGTTATCGAGGCGGAACATCTGTGCATGAGCATGCGAGGGGTAAAAAAACCCGGGGTACTCACCGTGACGAGCGCCGTTAGGGGCGTTTTCAGGAAGAACGAGAAGACGCGGTCCGAGGCCCTCTCGCTTATAAGAAGTTGATCCTTCGCTATTTAGGCCTGCCGAAGCACTTCCACAGAAAAGTCCTTGCGAGCTTATTGTAGATAAGCGGGACACTGGCCTGCTGGGTCATCATCTTTTTTATGAATGATGTTACTGAGTCATCCCAGAGCGTCTTGCCTGTCTTTGTCTCTTTGACGATGAATTCGGCCTTCATCGCCACGTAGTTTTCCGTCGTCACCGCGTCTAAAAGCAGGCCGCTCGGGCTTCCGAAGGTCGTGATGGGGTCTTTTTCCGAGTACTCGTAACCGCGTATGACGGCGGATATCTGCACGTCGCTTGCCTCCGGGCTGGCCGAAAGCAGGAAGCTCTTGCCGCGGCCGCGTTTTACTATCACGTCTTCAAGGCTCTTCCTGAAATCATCGGCGCTCACCTCGCTCTTGCCGGCTTCGTTGGTTACGGAAACGATCCAGACCGCGAGAGGGCCTTTTTTCTTGGCGAGACGGCCCAGGTCTATCTGTGTTGCCGCGGCAAGGGCGTGCGTAAAGATGATACAGCCGGCCACCGCGCATATCAAGATCTTCTTCATAATACCCCCTTAATTTATAATTGAATTATACACGCTTATATAATATAATATCAAGCAAATAATAACCTATTATGATAGACCTCACAGAATTCAGCAAAAATTACATATTCTGGACCTCCGTAGCCGCTTGGATCATAGCCCAGTCCATCAAGGTGGTTCTCGGTTTTTTCCGCGAGAAGCGCTTTAACTTCAAGTGGTTCGTCGGCACAGGAGGCATGCCGAGCTCTCACGCTGCCGGCGTCTCCGCGCTCGCGACATCCGTAGGCGTCACCTACGGTTTCGATTCGGCTATCTTCGCCGTGACGCTCATATTTACCCTGATAGTCCTCTTCGACGCCCAGGGTGTGCGCCAGTCGGCAGGCAAGCAGGCCGAGATACTGAACAAGATGCTTGACGATATCTACTGGAAGAAGAAACTGGACAATGAGGAGCTCAAGGAGCTCATCGGACACACCTCCCTAGAGGTCATCGCGGGCGCCTTCCTCGGAATAATGGTGTCCCTGCTCCTCTACAGGTGAAAGGCCATCCCTTGAATAAAAGCACCCTGATAACAGGAATAGTCATTGTCATCCTCGCGTTAGCGCTGGGCATCTTCGCGTTCGGCGCGGGCAAAAGCGCCCTTCCCTTCGGCAAGGCCGGCGCAGTCTCTCCGGCCGTGGCGCGCCTGCTCAAGCAGGGCGACGATGCCGGTGCCCTCAAGGC
>JAFGJL010000037.1 GCA_016929115.1 Candidatus Omnitrophota bacterium
CCAGCCGCATGACGCCGACGCCTACATCGAATGGGCCAATCTTCTCTTGAAGGAGAAGAGGCCGCGGGACGCCCTGGCGGTACTGGAACAGGGGTTCGCGGCAGGGGCGAGGGACGCGGAAGTCTACATCGCGCTTGGCTACGCCGCGACGGTCCTCGACAAGAACGACGAAGCCCTGGAGTATCTTAAGTCGGCGGTCGAGAAGGACCCTCAAGACCCGCGGGCCCGCTTCTATCTGGGCAGCGTATACGAGAAGACGAAGCAGTACGAGCTTGCGGCCAAGGAGTTCAGGGAGGCGATCCGGCTCGATCCAGCGTTCGCGGACGCCTACAACTACCTCGGTTACATGTTCGCGGACCAGGGCATAAATCTCGACGAGGCGATCGTCCTTATAGAGAGGGCTCTGGAACTGGAGCCTGAGAACGGCGCCTATATCGATTCGCTCGGCTGGGCTTATTACAAGAAAGGCATGATAGACGAGGCCGTCGCCGCGATGGAGAAGGCCGTAAAACTGGAGGCGGGCGACGCGGCGGTAAGGGACCATATGGGCGACGTCTATTTCAGGAAGGGCCTCATCGAAAAGGCGCGTGAGGAATGGCAGAAGTCATTGGAACTAGACCCGAAACAGGATAGCGTCAGGGAGAAGCTGAAGAAAGCAAAATAATTATGAATTATAAATTATGAATTATGAATTGTTGTGTCACTTCGTGACCTTTATGTTTCAGGCCCAAGGGGCACCTAAATTTATAATTCATCACTCATAATTCATAATTAAATTACCGAGGGGAAGGCTCGACAAAGGGGACAATGGGAAGACCGGATATTCTGGAGCTTAAAAAGAGAGCGATCGAGGTGCGCAAAGACATCCTGAAGATGCTCAACCTCGCCGGGTCGGGCCATTCCGGCGGGAGCCTCTCGATCGTCGAGATATTACTGGCTTTGTACTATTACAAGCTGAAGGCCGACCCGAAACGCCCCGGCTGGAAGGAGCGCGACAGGTTCCTCTTGTCCAAGGGGCATGCCTGCCCGGCGCTGTACGCTGTCCTCGCGCATAAAGGGTATTTTCCGAAGGAAGAGCTCTGGGGCTTGCGGAAGCTCGGAAGCCGGCTGCAGGGCCATCCGCAGTTCGGCCTGCCCGGCATCGAGATCTCGAGCGGCTCTCTCGGCCAAGGCCTTTCGATCGCCAACGGCATAGCGTTAGCGGCGCGGCTCGATAAGTTGCCGATCCGGGTCTATTGCCTTATGGGCGACGGTGAGACGAACGAGGGACAGGTCTGGGAAGCGGCGATGACCGCCTCCCACTACAAGCTCGACAACGTCTGCGCCATCATCGACTTCAACAAGCTGCAGATAGACGGTTTCTGCTGCGAGGTCAAGGGCGTCATGCCGTACGCCGACAAATGGCGCGATTTCGGTTGGCATGCGATCGAAGCCGACGGCCACGACCTCGCCTCTCTCATGGACGCCTACGACGCGGCCGAAAAGGTCAAAGGCAAACCCACGGTTATAATCGCCCACACCATCAAGGGCAAGGGCGTTTCTTTCATAGAGAACAGGGTCGAGTGGCACGGTATCGCTCCGAAGAAGGACGAATACGAGAAGGCGGTCAAAGAGCTCGACGAGGCATTGAAGAAATTATGATTACCCCGGTACGTTAAAAAGGAGAGCGCATGATACCCAGAAAATGGAAGATGTACTTGAAGATGTACTGGATACGGATAGTGATAGTCATCGCTATCATACTGGTAGGCTGTCTGGCCGTCTGGGGCCTCATGTCGCTCGAGTCGTTCTACAGGAACATAACGCTCGCGACGATGCCGATAAACCTTATCATGGTCGCGTTGAACGCCACTATCTTCGTCTTCATGTATATGATGTTCATGCAGGGCGGCTTGGCCAAGATCTCGAAGTCGAAGATCAAGGGCGAGCTTGTCAACGTCCATTGGGACGACGTTATAGGAATGGAAGAGGCCAAACGCGAGGCATGGGAAGTCGTCCAGCTCATCAAGGACAGGGCAAAGGTCAAGCAGATCGGAGGCAAGATCCTGAGGGGCCTTCTCATGCTCGGCCCTCCGGGCTGCGGCAAGACATACCTGGCGAAGGCCGTCGCGACGGAAGCGGGCGTGCCGTTCCTCTCCATGTCCGGGAGCGAATTCGTCGAGATATTCGTCGGCGTTGGCGCCTCGCGCGTCAGGAGGCTTTTCAAAAAGGCGCGTGAGCTCGCTTACGGCTACGGCGGATGCATCGTCTTCATAGACGAGCTCGACGCCATAGCGAGAAAAAGGGTCTTCTCCGTCTTCGGCGGCACCGAGGAGACGAACTCGACGCAGAACCAGCTTCTAGCCATGATGGACGGCTTGCACGAGAAGGACGAGAATGTCATCGTCATCGGCGCGACGAACGCCGGAGAGGAGACGCTCGACAGGGCGCTCCTGCGGCCCGGGAGGTTCGACCGGAAGCTTTATATCGACCGGCCCAATCTCGAGGAAAGGCAGAAGCTGTTCGAATATTACTTTAACAAGGTTAAGTATAATAAGGGCTCCATCGATATCGCGAAGCTTGCCCGTAAGTCGGTCTACAAGACACCGGCGGAGATCGAGAACATAGTCAAGGAATCGGCGCTGATCGCGGCCAGGGACAAGAAGGAAGCGATAGAGTATAAGCATATCTCCGAAGCCATTGAGCGTATAGAGATGGGGTTGAAGCACAGGCGCAATATGACGCCGAGAGAGAAGGAGATAACCGCGTACCATGAGAGCGGCCATCTCGTCGTCCTTTACCTGCAGCATCCTACGAAAGACGTTTTCAAGGCCTCCATCATAGGCAGGCGCGGCGCTCTGGGCGTCGTGCATGAGAACCCGCGGGAGGAATGGTTCACGAGGTCTAAAGAAGTGCTCATAGCCGATATCAAGACCGCGCTCGCGGGCTATGTGGCCGAGAGATTGAAGTTCGGCACTTCCTCCGACGGCGTGGATATGGATTTTAAACAGGCTATGAGGGATGCCCACGACATGGTATGGAGGTGGGGCATGAACGATGCCGGCCTGGTCGGTGATTACACATCCATCCCGGAGACGCAGCTTTCGGATAAGGTCAAGGAGGCGCTTAACGACGAGACGAACAAGATATTCCAGCGTTGTATGAAGGAGGTCACGGACCTGCTCACCAAAGAGAGAGCGATCCTTGATCGTTTCGTGAAAGAGCTCATGGAGAAGGAGGAACTCGATTACGACGAGATCGACGCGATCTTCAGCGAATACGGCAAAACCCACCTGAAGACCTGATGGCATCGATAAGCCGCTTATCGGGTATCGCTAAAATGACGCTTCTTGCCGCGGGGATAGCCGTTACTGTATGCGCCGCCGCGGGATGCGGCCCGACATATCCCAAGGAGCGTTTTAAGGAATCGATAGTCGATGTCTGTAAGAAAGATTACGGCCTCGATGTCAAGGCTGACGTGTCGGGCAAGACGATCGCCATCTACCTTGCGCTTCCGAACCTGATCGATTTCACGTTCTCCATAACAAAGGAAGCGGGTGACAAGATAAACGACGTCATATTGTCGGTATCGCGAGTCGCCCTCTCGTCGGACGCCGACTTCGATTTTTACTGCGTCATCGCCCATGATACCAGGATACCCGAGGTCCAGATCATCATAATAAAGTCGGTCAATGACGTAAAACGTTTCCTGCTTAACGACATCTCGCGCGGCGAGTACGCAAAACGCATGCTCATCGATATGCGTTTCTCTCCCCAGGCGCAAAAGGAGCGCGCCATAAAAGACGTCTTTGACAAGATGAGCCTGGATTCCAAATGGCAGGAACAGGTCATGGACGATTTCTTCAGGTCCGAGCCGGCAGGCCTGGGAGATATCGGTTACTGGAACGACCGGTTCTACATAAAGGACATCGCGCTTCCCGAATTCCTCGTCGAGCAGATCGCGTCAAGGGTAAAGCTCGAGTTCAGGGACGACAAGAGATTAGCGGACCTCTTCCTGGTCAAATCCTCTAAGGGGTCATTTCTCACGAGCGGCGGCGAGAGGGTCTTCAAGATAGAGGCCTATGTCGACAATAAGGTAGTGATAAGCTACGGGGCCAAGACGTCCGTAGAGGCCGGGGGGCTACAGACCATGGTGGGCTCCGACGAGGTCTTTAAGGCCGTCCTGAAAGTCGCAAACGAAGTGATACACGGGTACAGGTTCAACGGCTTCGATCATGTCGAGATCGTGAACCAGAAGGATAGCAGCGTTCTCAAGGTGCCGCGCGAGAAGCTGGAGCAGTACCGGTTGAAGAAGCTCAAGTTTGAAGATCTCATAAAAGTTTAGATGCGCTAGCGAAGCTCGCGCGAAAGGATCCGGCATGTCAAAGGAAAAGATGGAGATGGTCCCGACGCGGGACGGGTTCGGCAAAGGCCTGGTCGAGCTCGGCGGGCAGGACAAGGACGTAGTCGTCCTGTCCGCGGACCTGACCGATTCAACGCGCGCGAACTGGTTCAAGAAAGAGTTCCCGGACAGGTTCTTCGGCATGGGCGTCGCCGAGCAGGACATGTTCAGCACCGCCGCGGGATTCGCCCTCATGGGAAAGGTCCCGTTCGCGTGCACGTTCGGGGTCTTCGCCTCAGGCAGGGCCTGGGACCAGATCCGTGTATCGATCGCGTATATGCACCTGAACGTAAAGATCGTCGGGACGCACGGCGGCATCTCGGTCGGGCCCGACGGCGCCACGCACCAGGCGCTCGAAGAGATAGCGCTTATGAGGATAATACCTTCGATGACGGTCATCGTACCGGCGGACGCCGTGGAAGCGAAAAAGGCGACGATCGCCGCGGCGAAGATAAAGGGACCGGTCTACATACGGCTCGGCAGGGCGCCGGTGCCTGTTATCACAAGACAAGAGGACGTTTTTGAGGTCGGGAGGGCGAACGTTTTGCGCGAGGGAGAGGATGTCGCGATATTTGCCTGCGGCCAGATGGTCTGCGAGGCGCTCACAGCCTGCGACATACTGGAAAAAGAGGGCGTAAAGGCGCGCCTCATCAATCTGCATACCCCGAAACCGATCGATAAAGAGACGGTCCTGAAGGCCGCAAAAGAGACCGGCGCGATAGTGACGGCCGAAGAGCATACGGTAATGGGCGGGTTCGGCAGCGCCATAGCCGAGGTGGTGGCCGGCGACTCTCCCGTGCCGGTAAAGATGGTCGGCGTCAAAGACAGGTTCGGTCTTTCGGGCGAGCCCGACGAGCTGTTCGCGTATTTCGGCATAAAGGCAAAGGATATCGCAGCTGCGGCCCGCGAGGCGATTAAGATGAAGAAAGAATAGCGTAGAGCGTATAGAAAAAGAATGTTTTCACTATACGCTATACGCTATACGCTATACGCTATACGCTATACGCTAATCATTCAATCCGATACCACCATGACCTCACTTACTCTGAACGCTCCCGCGAAAGTCAACCTCTTCCTGAAGGTCCTGGAGAAAAGGAAAGATTCCTACCACTCTATCGAGACCGTTTTTGAGAGGATCTCGATAGCCGATACTATCACCATTACTAAAATACCCAAAGGCATCAGGCTTTCATCCGATTCACGCATCACCGGCAGGCCGCAAGATAACCTGGCGTATAAGGCGGCGCGCCTCATATTGGAGCATAAAAAGGCCGAAGGCGGGGTCAGAATAAGGATAAAGAAGCGTATACCCATAGCGGCCGGGCTTGGAGGAGGAAGCTCGGATGCCGCAACGGTCCTCATTGGGATAAACAGGCTCTATGGCCTGGGGATCGGCAAAGAAAAGCTATCAAGGTTGGGCAGGCGCCTCGGGGCCGACGTGCCGTTCTTTATACTGGAAAAGCCTTTCGCGCTCGGCAAGGGCATCGGAGAACGGCTTACGGCCTTGCGGCATAAAGGGCGGTTCTGGCACCTGCTCGTTTATCCTGGATTTAAGGTCCCGACCAGGCAGGTATATGAGGCGTTCGACAAAAAAGGCGGGTCGAAGTGCTTGACAACACGCCGTCGAGGTGCTAGAATACAGCTCCCTCGTAAGTTTACATTGGATCTATGCACGGCGGAAGCTATGCTCTACAACGATCTTGAACGGGTAGTAGTGGCGAAATATGGCGCTATACGCGCCTTAATCGGACGCTTGGCCACTCTTATAGGGAAGAAGGCGATCCTGTCAGGGAGTGGTCCAAGCGTATTTTGTCTCTGCGCAGAAAGAAAGGAGGCTCTGGAGGCGCGGAGGACGCTCTTAAGGCACGTGCCGGCGCGTGAAAAAAGACGCTGGCGGGCATTTATCGCGAAAACATACTGAGTTACGGCTGATAAATTAAGGAGTCTGCACGCATGGAAATCACAGAGGTAAAGGTCTTCTTGAAGGAAGGGCAGGACAGGAAACTTAAAGCGTACGCGACGCTCACCTTCGACAACGCGTTCGTGGTGAGGAATGTAAAGGTGATCGAAGGCAACAAAGGCCTTTTTGTCGCTATGCCATCACGGCGTCTTAAAGAATCATGCCCGAAATGCGGTTTCAAGAACGTGGTCAGGAGCAAGTTCTGCAACCAGTGCGGAGGACCGCTGCCGCAGGTAGAAACACGGCCAATGACACACGGCGATGACGCGTCGAGACAATCGGAGCACAAGGACATCGCGCACCCCATCACCGCCGAGTTCAGGGAATATATACAGAAAAAAGTCCTGGACGCTTACGAGTCTGAAAAGAAGAAAGGCCCTTCTCCCAGGCCGGCGGCGCCATCAGGCCCGTCGAGCGGGCACTCAGCCGGCCCATCCGTCGGTCCAGCCGTCGGCGGAGCCCCGAGACATGAGGGGATCGAGGACGATAGCGATATAGAGCTGTAGCCGTAACTGGTTGCCCGGTGGTGTAATGGTAGCACAGCAGAATTTGGGTCTGCTTGTCTAGGTTCGAATCCTAGCTGGGCAGCCACTGGAACTCTTGGGCTCCAGCCCAAAAAGTGGCGAGGAAAACATTTATGAAGGATATGACAGCGGTAATACTGGCGGCGGGCAAGGGGACGAGGATGAAGTCCGATACCCCAAAGGTCCTGCATGAGCTTCTCGGCAAACCCATGCTCCGGTACGTCATCGATGCCGTTAAGGCCTCAGGTATCTCCAGGATCATCGTCGTCATCGGGCACGGAAGCGGCGCAGTACGCGATATTTTAAAGACGGAAGGCGTTACCGCTGTGGAGCAGAAGAGACTTTTGGGATCGGGCGACGCCGTTATGACGGCCAAGAAGGCGCTCGGTCCTTCCTCAGGGGATATCCTCGTCATCTGCGGCGATACCCCCCTCATCCGCAAGGAGACGGTGCGGAGCATCATCGAAAAACACAAAAGCTCCGGCGCCAGCGCGACGATACTCACGGCCATACTCAAAGACCCTACGGGTTACGGCAGGATCGTGCGGGGATCCGAGGGCCGCATCGCGAAGATCGTCGAAGACCAGGAGGCCAGCCTGTACGAGGAGGTCATCGAGGAGATCAACGTCGGCACGTACTGCTTTAAGTCGACGGACCTCTTCGCGGCGCTCGCCCGGGTAAGCGATGACAACAGGAAGAAGGAATATTTCCTGACCGACGTGATAGGCGTATTGAGCCGCAACGATAAGACGATCGAATCCGTGACGGCCGAGGATAAGAACGAGATAATCGGGATCAATTCCAGGAAAGACCTCGCGTACGCGACGCAGGCCATGAAGACGAGGGTCATGGACGGGATCATGGCAGGCGGGGTGACGGTCCAGGACCCTTTAAGCACGGTCATATATCCGGATGTTTCGATAGGCAGGGATACGGTCATCTACTCGAACACCGTCATACAATCGGATGTCACTATCGGGTCTTCCTGTAAGATAGGGCCCTTCACCCGCATCAGGCCGGGCGTCATCATCGGCGACAGGGTCGAGGTCGGCAACTTCGTCGAGCTGGTAAAGACCAGGATAGGCGATGACACGAAGGTGAAGCACCACACCTATCTCGGCAACACGACGGTCGGCAAAAAAGTGAATATCGGGGCCGGGACCATCACGGCGAATTTTGACGGAAAGAACAAGAACGAGACGGTCATAGAGGACGGCGCTTTTATCGGGGTGGGCGCTATGTTAGTGGCGCCGGTGAAGGTCGGCAAGGAGGCGGTAGTCGGAGCCGGCTGCGTTGTCTTAAAAGGCCACGACGTACCCAGGAAGGCGACCGCTGTGGGCGTGCCTTCGAGGATACTGAAGAAAAAATAGACATAAAAAGGGGTTACCATGAAGAACAAACTCTTGGTGTTCAGCGGCAACGCGAACAAGGCCCTCGCGGCGTCCATCTGCAGATGCCTGCGCGTGAAACTGGCCGATTCCTCCGTCGACAAATTTTCCGACGGGGAGATACGCGTCAAGATAAACGAGAACGTCCGCGGCCACGATGTCTTCATCATCCAGTCGACCTGCTCTCCGTCCAACGACAACCTTATGGAGCTCCTTATCATGATAGACGCGCTCAAGCGCGCGTCGGCGCAGCGGATCACGGCGGTCCTGCCGTACTTCGGCTACGCCCGCCAGGACCGCAAGGACCAGCCGCGCG
>JAFGJL010000038.1 GCA_016929115.1 Candidatus Omnitrophota bacterium
GGCCGAAGGCCGAGGGACAGGTCCCCCTTTTTCGACTGAACAAAAGACCGACCCGAGCGCTATCGAGGGGAACATTTTCAGTGCGAGCATATCGGGGTTTGGGGCCATTGAAGGGGAGAGCCAGAAAAATTTTCGAGCAGGGCGTTAGCGAGGAAATAGTAAGGGGTCGAGGTCTTGATTTTTGGAAAGGATGTGGTATATTTATTTGTAGAAGAAGAGACGGCTTAACCTTGCGAGGGGAAAGCAAGTTCCTTGACGGAAGACGGTAAAACGGATTCCGGAGGGCAGGGAGCGAGAAAAAAGGTCAGCCGAAAACCCGTAAAGGGGGCGAAAGCTTTAAAAGATCAGCGACCTTTATCCTTTTCTTTCGTTAAAAGGTTAAGCGCCCTTCTTCGGGGTAAACCCAAGCCAAAAAGACTTGGGTTTTTCTTTTAGAGCCTATTTTTGGGGTCTATAGACTGCAGTATCCTGGAAGCTTCCTTTTCGCCGCCCTTTTTCCACGCCTCGTGTATCATTATGAGCATCTTGCTGGTCTTGGAGTCTACAACCCATTTTATGCCCAAGAGGAGCGTTGCCACCAAAAACTGAAGGAAATAGCGCGGCATTAAGAAAGAGAGAGCGAAGGAGGCGATGGCGAGGATGAGGTATATGTTTAGCTTTTTTATCATGTTAGCAACTCCCTTTTTTGATGAGGACTTCTTTTCGGACATATTGACCGATCCATAGGCAGATGCAACCTTTCCGAGACACTCGCCGCATGATGCGATGTGGCTCTCCAGGCGAGCCTTCTCATCGCCGGACAGGGCATGCCCCAGGTAGTCCGCAAGCTGGACATCGGTCGGGTGCGCCTTTGTGTCAAGTTTTGTGCTTGTCATAAATAAACCCCCTCATATATAAAGACGGAAAAAACGCCCAAATTGTTGCAAATTTTTTAATATTTTTTCACTCATGAAAGATCTTTCAATTCGCTCCTCAGTTTCTCCTTTGCCCGCTTGATGTAGCTTGAGATGGTCCCGGGCGGCATCCCCAGCATATCGGCTATCTCGTGATATTTCTTGTCGTACAGGAGGTTCAATTTGATTATGAGCCGTTCTTTATCCGGGAGCGTTTCAAAGGCCTCTTCTATGCGGTTCGATAGCTCGTCTTTGATGAGCGCGTCCGAAGGTTTTTGAGCCAGGGAGGGCACGATCTCGGCGAGCTCATCCTGTTCCATCTTCTCAATAGCGGACGCCGGCTGGCCGGCTCCGTACAAGCGCCTGCTGCCCGCATATTCCATAGCTTCGTTGCCCGATACGATCGCGAGCCAATAAGCTATGCTGGCGCGGTTCCTTACGCCTTGGAGCTTGTCGCCTTCCCAAAGGCCGGCCAGGAGGTTCTGCCTGATGTCCTCGATATCGTGGTGCGACAGGGAGATGCCGTGGGCCTTAAGCCTGTTTACGATCGAAACGTATATCAGCCTCGAATATTTCTTTATGAGCTGCGCCCATGCGGTGAGGTCTTTCTCTATACACCGCTCGACCAGCTCGCTATCGCTTGCCCGCGTTCCCTTGTCCACATAACATACACTAGCACAGAGAGATAGGGAAGGTCAAGGGGTTCATCCTTTTTTAAATTGACTTATCAGGCACTAAATAGTATATTCTAATTATATGACTAGCAAGCATATAAGGGTTTTACTCGTCGAGGACAATGCCGGGGACGCGCGCCTGATCCAGGAGATGCTCTCTGAGGTGTACGGCCTCTCTTTCGACATAAGGCATGTCGTGACACTAGCCTCCGGCGTTCAGTGCCTCATCGAGGGCGAATACGACGTCGTGCTGCTCGACCTGGGGCTTCCGGACAGCAAGGGGCTCGAAACGTTCACCAGGATCTATGCCCACGCCTGGGAAGTTCCGATAGTGGTCTTGAGCGGCCTCGACGACGAGCAGGTCGCGCTGAAATCGATGCAGGGCGGCGCGCAGGACTACCTTATCAAGGGAGAAGTCGACTCAAGGACGATATGGCGAGTCATACGCTATGCGATGGAACGCAAGCGTATCGAGGAGGCGCTCAAGACATCCGAGGCGAACTACAGGGCTATCTTCGATGCCGCAAGCGACGCGATCTTCGTCCATGATATAGAGACTACAAAGGTCGTCGATGTGAACAGAAAAGGTTGCGAGCTCTTCTGCTATCCTTGCGACGAGCTCCTGGGCCTCGACGCCGGGCACCTGATGCCCAGCGAGGGGCCCTACACGAAGAAAAAGCTTGAGGCGCTGCTGCAAAAGGCGGTGGCCGGCGAGCCTCAGGTCTTCGAATGGCTGGCGAAAGACAAGGCGAACCGTTTCTTCTGGGTCGAGGTGAGCATGAAACGGACGGTCGTCGGCGGCGTGACGCGGCTGTTGTCCATCGTGCGCGACATCAACGAGCGCAAAGAGTCGGAGGAGGCGCTGCGCCGGCTGGAAGTGGCGGTGGAACAGGCTCTCGACGGTATCGCGGTGGCCGATATGGAAGGGAAGGTCCAGTTCGTCAATCCGGCCTGGACCAAGATGCATGGCCTTAAGGTGGACGAGGCATTGGGCAAGGATTTTAGCATCTTCCACACCACCGCGCAGATGAAAAAAGACGTCATCCCGCTCAACGAAACCGTCAAAAAGAACGGCTCCGCCCAGGGTGAGATCGGGCACGTAAAAAAAGACGGGAAGACCTTCCAGACATTGATGGCCGTCGCCCTCCTGAAGGACAAAGAAGGCAGGCCAACCGGCATGATAGCAACGGCCAGGGATATCACCGAACGCATCCGCGCCCAACAGGCCCTCGAACGGCAGAAGGAGTATTACGAAAAACTGCTTGATGAAGCCAATATCTGGATCGAGGTCCTGGACAGGGAAGGCAGGGTGCTTTTGTGGAACAAGAAGGCCGAGGATGTCACAGGCTACAAGAGAAAGCATCTATTGGGCACGTTGCGGAAGTGGCAGATGGAATATCCGAATGCCGCCTACCGGCAGAAGGTCTTCGGCTTTATAAGGAGGTCCATCGCCGACGGCAGGAACATCAGGAATATGGAGACAGAGGTAACTACCTACTCCGGCAGGAAGAGGATGGTCTCCTGGTCGTCGAGCATCATACGCAACCGCGAAGGCGAGATAACGGGCGGCATGTTCATCGGGACCGCGCTCGACGGCCTGTCCAAAAAGGCGTCGCCAAAAGCGAAGGCCGCCAGGAAAAATAATAAAAAAGGATAACGGCACATGTCAGGCATCATCGAAGAGAACGAACTCATAAAGACGCGCAAAGCGAAGCTCGACGCGATAGGCGCGTCCGGCATATACGCGTACGGCGGCAGGTTCGACGTGACGTCGACTATAAAGGCCGTCTGCGATAATTTTACCGAAAGCGCCGCCGTCACCGTCGCGGGCCGCATAATGGCGTGCCGCGAGCACGGCAAATCGAGGTTCTACGATGTGCGCGACGCGTCCGGAAAGATCCAGGTCTACATAAAGGCGGACATCCTGGGAGAGGCCTCGTATAAATTCCTGGACAACTTCGACATAGGCGACATGGTCGGCGTGAAGGGCGAGACGTTCAAGACGCGGACCGGCGAGCCGACGATAAAGGCGACGGAGTTTACGATACTCGCCAAGTCCTTAAGGCCGCTCCCGGAAAAGTGGCACGGCCTGAAAGACGTGGAGACGAGGTACAGGCAGCGTTATGTCGACCTCATCATGAATGAGGACTCAAAGAGCGTCTTCGTGGCCCGCTCCAGGATCGTGAGCGAGATACGCCGGTTCCTGGACGAGCGCGGATTCCTTGAGGTCGAGACGCCTATGATGCAGTCGATACCCGGCGGAGCCGCCGGAAAGCCCTTCAGGACCCACCACGAAGCGCTCGACATCGACCTCTATCTGCGGATAGCCCCGGAGCTGTACCTTAAACGCCTACTGGTCGGCGGGCTCGACAAGGTATACGAGATAAACCGGAATTTCCGCAACGAGGGCATCTCCACGCGCCACAACCCTGAATTCACCATGCTCGAGGTTTACGAGGCCTATTCAGACTGCGCCGGGATGATGAAGCTCACCGGGGAGCTCATCACCAACGCCGCGCAGAAGGTCCTCGGCAAGACGCAGTTCGAATACCAGGGCAAGCCGGTGGACCTGTCTAAATGGGAGCGTGTCTCGTTCGCGGAACTCATGAAGGAGCAGTTCGGCATTACGCCCCAGGACCACCAGGACGAGTGGATAAAGAAGCTCAAGAAGAAGGGGATAGAGATAGAGGGCAAGGAGCTTTCCCGGACACAGCTCATCAATATCGTCGGTGAACTGGTCGAGCCTAAGGCGCACAACCACCCGGTATTCGTCATCGACCTCTTCAAGGAGATGTGTCCCCTAGCCAAAACGAAAAAGGACAACCCGTTCCTTACCGACAGGTTCGAGCTCTACATAGGCGGCATGGAGATAGCCAACGCCTATTCCGAGCTCAACGACCCCATAGAGCAGAAGAAGAGGTTCGAGGCCGACCTAGAGGGTGTCAAGGAGAAGAAGGGCAAGCTTGATGAGGATTTTGTCAGGGCCCTTGAGTACGGCATGCCGCCTGCCGGCGGCCTCGGCATCGGCATAGACCGGCTCGTCATGGTGCTTACCAACGCCGCGTCCATCCGAGACGTCATCCTGTTTCCACAATTGAAGCCCGAGATACGGCAAGGCCCGGACAGGTAAGATGGCCTGGCAACTATTCGTAAGCTCCCGTTACCTCACCGCAAAACCGAAAGAACGGTTCATATCCCTCATAAGCGCGATATCGATACTCGGCGTCGCCGTCGGCGTAGCCGCGCTCATCGTCGTGATAGCCGTCATGAGCGGGTTCGATAACGACCTGAAGGACAAGATCATCGGCACCAACTCCCACATCGTCGTGGAAGCCGATTACGGCATGCCGCCGGCAGAAGATATGATCGCGGATATTATCGCTACGCCGCATGTCAAAGACGCCTCTTTCTTCCTCACGGGCCAGGCCCTCATCCGCAAGGAGGGCAACATCACCGGCATCATCGTCAAGGGTATAGTCCCTGAACGCGAGGCTCGCGTAACAGGCATAGCCGGTTATGTGAAAGAGGGTTCGCTCGAGTTCGGTAAAGACGGCATCGTCGTGGGAAGCGAGCTCGCGCGTAAGCTCGATATAGGCGTCGGCGACAGCATCTCGGTCGTGTCGCCGGCTCTTCCTAAAGGCATGGATTTCACCGTGCGCGGTATATTCAATTCCGGCATGTACGACTACGACATGAACCTGGCCTACATAGGCCTGGCGAAGGCGCAGGAGCTTTTCGGCGTCAAGGGCCTGGCCAGCGGCGTTTCGGTGAGGGCGGACGACGCCTTCAATGTCGCAAGCGTGCGGCGCTCGCTCCAGATGAAGCTGGGGGCGCCGTTCGCTGTCAGGACATGGATGGACCTCAACAAGAACCTGCTTGCCGCGCTGAAACTGGAAAAGACCGTCATGTTCCTCATCCTGACGCTCATCGTCCTCGTCGCTTGTTTCAACATCGCCTCGACGCTCATCATGATAGTGCTGGAAAAGACCAGGGACATAGGCATCCTTAAGGCGATCGGCGCGTCGAACGGCCATATCATGGGTATCTTCGCGCTCCAGGGCGCCATGATAGGTTTTCTGGGGACAGCCGCGGGGACAGGTATCGGGCTCTTCCTCTGCTGGCTCTTAAAGACCTATAGGTTCATATCCCTTCCGAAAGACATCTATTATATCGACAAGCTGCCCGTAAACCTCCAGCTCCACGAAGTCATGACCATTATCATCGCGAGCCTTGCCATAAGCCTCATCGCGACGCTCTATCCGTCGCACAGGGCGTCCAGGCTCGATCCGGTGGAGGCGTTAAGATATGAGTGACGAATTGTTAGCAGCGGAGGGCCTCGAGAAGATATACCGTGACGGCATAAAAGAGGTGCGCGCTGTCGACGGCGTGAGCCTACGGATAAAAAGGGGAGAGGCCTCAGCCATCGTGGGCCCTTCGGGCGCCGGGAAATCGACTCTCCTGCATATGCTCGGTGGGCTCGACAGCCCCACTGCCGGCAAGGTATATCTGGACGGCGCCGATATCTACGGCCTTTCCGACGGCCGGCGGGCCCGTATAAGGAACCGCGAGATAGGGTTCGTCTTCCAGTTCTACCATCTTCTGCCGGAATTCACGGCGTTGGAGAACGTGATGCTGCCCGCGCTCATGAGCGGAAAAAGGAGCGGCGGTAAAAAAGATATAAAGGAAAGGGCGCTTGACCTGTTGCGGGCTGTGGGCCTTGAACAGAGGCTCGGCCACCTTCCGTCGGAGCTTTCCGGCGGGGAGTCGCAAAGGGTAGCGATAGCGCGCGCGCTAATAAACAGACCGAAGCTCCTCCTCTGCGACGAGCCCACAGGCAACCTCGATTCGAAGACGAGCGAGTCCATCTATGAACTCCTCTTAGGCCTGCAGTCAGGATACTCAACGACCATCATCATCGTCACCCACGACGAGAATATCTCCTCCCGAGTGGGCAATGTCGTCCTCCTGAAAGACGGAAAAGCGCTCTAAAGTGTGTATACTGCATTAGTAGACAAATATCATCATAAACGATAAAAAAGGTAGAATTTACAAATTGCATTTGAATATATATATGATATACTATTGGTGTAAACAGGATAGAAAGTTACAAAGTTGTTAATTCGTTCTTTAAATAAGTCAATTGAAATACCTTTAATCGCAAACCATTCGAAAGGATGGGACGCAAAGCTATAGGGCCTGATTCCCCGACGGGGAAATGGCAGCCAGTTGCCGTTTCGAAGCTAGCGTAAAAGCTTTGAGGCCGTTTTATGCGTCCCAACCATTTCGATGGTTGGGACGCTTTGTTTATGGGGGATATATCCATGACAAAAAAACACATCACGCTGATGCAGAAGATCGACGCGGAGACAAGAAGCGCGCTCGACAGCGGGGTCCTTTATCTTATGCTGGGCCTCGTCGCGATCGTCGTCGCGTTGTCGGCGGTTGTGAGGGTGTAGGGACTGTCCCATCGCGTCTACAGCGCGGTGAATGGGACTGTCCCCAAGGGGCAAACTAAAATGAGACCGAAAACGAACGAAACCAACGGAGCACCAAAAGCGCCAGGGGCGCGAGGGGGAGTTATGAAGACTCTGAGACTGATGAGTCTGGCCGGTATCTTCCTGGGCATCGCCATGATGACCATAATGATGATAGCCGCCCCGCCTCCGGCTATGGCAGAAGATTATTTTTCAGTTAGCGATGCCGACTGGGGCTATGACGAAATGGGGGACTATGCATGGAGGAACTGGATGGGTTATGGCGGCATTCCCGGGTCGGAAGACTATGCCTACATACTGGACAACGCGATAACCGTGACGGACGAGAGGAGCGCGTATTACGTTTACATATGGCCCGGGACCGAGGGTTATTACGACGCGTCTCTAGATATCCAGTCCGGCGGCTCGCTATACGTAGGCAGCGATCTCTACGTCGGCAGTAACTGCGAATACGGCACTGCCATATTGACGCAGTCAGGCGGCGACCTCGCCATCTCCTCGAACATGTACATAGCCGGCGGAAAATATGTCTACTCCGGCGGCTCCCTTACCGTAGGCGGAAGTATCACCAACAACGACATGGGCGGGGCATACACTTTCATAATAGACGGCGACGCTAGCGGCAATATCAGCGCAAGCAGCATCAATGTCCAGGATTTCGAGGTCGGCGATTACTCGAGCGGCGCTTTTGCGCAGGATATGGATGTAAGCATTTCCAACGACCTGGCCCTGGCCGTCAATTCGGACGGCACCTACACTTACCAGAGCGGCACGCTTCAAGCCAATGGCGGCATCACGACCGGCTCAGGCACGAGCACGCTCAACATAGACGGGGACGCTACCGGTAATATCGAGACCTGGGGCAACGACATAAACGTCAGTAACTTCAATGTCGGGAATTCTTCAAGCGGTTTCTTTGAGCAGTCGAGCATGAATGTTATCGTGGCCAATGACCTTGCGCTCGCCGTCAATGCGGATGGCACGTACACTTACTACAACGGCTATCTTACCATCGGAGGCGACATCACGACAGGAAGCGGCACAAGTACGTTCAATATTGAGGATTATGCCAGCCCCGAAATAACAGTTTCCGGCGGCGATATAACGGTCACCAACCTGAATGTGGGCGCCGGTGTGTCATGGACGTCCCTTCCGGCAAACATCAACGCAGAGAATATGACAATAGGCGTCGGGGCGTTGGTGGATAACGCAGGCTGCAACATCGTAATAGAGAATGATATCAATTCTGAAAAGCAGGGCGAGCTTCGTTTCGGCAGCGGCACCCTGTCCTTTACAAATGCTTATCTTGACAGTTTCTACGCAGAAGACACTTTGACGCTTCCCGGTAATATCTACGCCAACTACTTTTACGTCGGCGAAGACGGCGACGTCACTCAGCCTTCCGGAGTGACGATAAGCTTGGACAATGATCTTGATGTCGGCCCGCATTACCGTTACGATGGCGGGACGCTGAGCGCGAATGCCATTACCGGTGGTGGGCAACTTCATGTAAATTCATCCAGCCCCGACATAACCGCTTCGGAAATCAATGTCGGTGTTATCTCCGTAGGCGACGCCGCGACTACCTACTTTTCGCTTCCGGCCAGTACCAGCGCCTCGCTCGTCTTGATAGGAAGCGGTTCAGCTATCGAGACTAACGGCAATGGCCTTGAGGTATCGGGCGATATAAATGAAGGCTACAAAGAGGGCATGCTCCGCTATACGGGCGGAAGCTTATCTTTTACGACAGCCTATCTTGAAACGCTCAATATAGACGGCGATGCCACCGGCAACATCTCCGTCGGCGGGCAGATAGAGGTCAGTAACCTCAACGTGGGCACGGTTGCCGGCGGCACATACACCCAGAACGGCGAGACCATCTATATAGATAACGATCTTGCCATAGGCGCCGGCTCGTCCGGCATGTACTATTACAACGGAGGCACTCTCGAAGTGGGCGGCGATATAACCGGTAGTGGGGACATGTATATAAACGCCTCCAGCCCTGACATAACCGTAGACGGCGGTGACATAAACATTGCTTACCTCTCTGTAGGCGATTCTACAAGCACCGCTTTTACGCTCCCGGCCAATGTCACGGCAAGTTATAAGGTGAATATAGGAAGCGGCGGCGAGATCATCACCAACGGCAAAAATATCAGCTCGGCCACTACTTTGGGCGGCGGGGGCGGCTATGGAACGCTTACATATACAGGCGGTACGATAACAGCCCCAAGCATAAGTGTTGGGACTCTCAATGTAAACGAGAGCCTTGGACTGCCCTGCGAAACCACCGCGGACAGCCTTTATATAAATAATAGCGCCACTTTGACTCTAGGCAGCGGTAAAACCATTCACACCTCCTATATAGACGGCGACAACACGGCCACATTGGTCATAGACGGCGGCACGCTGACCAGCGGTTACTGGAGCGGCATCCAGGATATCAGCCTTACCTATAACAGTGGCTCGTTGAGCCTGCCCAGCTACGGGACATCCCTTGATCTGTTTGAAGTGAACGGCGCCCTCACCGTCTCGACAGGCGTTACCTCGTACGCCGTCATCATAGGCTCAAGCGGCGAGCTAACGGTCAATAGTTCAGGCGACCCATTTATTGTGTCTACCGATATTAACTCATACAGCAATCAGGGCACGCTCACCTATCAGGGCGGCACGCTGTCGTTTGTGAACGCATATCTTACGACATTCAACGTGGAGAGTAACCTCGCCGCGATGCCCGGCGTTGTCTTTGCGACCAATGCGAACATAAAGAACGCCGCCGAGCTTACGATAGGCAGCGGTGAGGCTATGTGTACGAATAGCCTTGGTGGTGACGGGACGGGCACGTTGGTAGTCGACGGGGGATATCTGAGCGTCCCTGACAGCGTCGTTAACATCAACCTTACTTATAAGGGCGGCGCTATGGAGTTGCCAAACTACGGTATTGGCGTCAAGATGTTCGATGTGGAGAGCAACCTTAATATATCGCATCCTGTGTTGGCGGAGTCACTGACGATAGGCAGCGGCGTACAACTCGATGTGGGCGTCGGTTATAGTTCCTTCGAAGTGGTCGGCGACATAAATTCATCCGATTCCAAGCAGGGGATCTTCAATTATCTGAGCGGGAATCTGTCGTTCAGCGCTGCCTATGTAGATACATTTAATGTGGTCTGTAGCACGCTTTATGCCCCCGGAAACATCAACGCTAACTATTTCAACGTTTCTTCCGGCGAGGGCTATACGGCAGAGTTTGATCTTGATTCTGGAAAATCGCTGACAGCCGGAAATATCGTTGTCGGCAATGTGGGCACTGGCCTGTTGAAAGGGGAGGGAGAAGTAACCGCGACAACGCTTGTCGGTGCAAATGGCACGATTGCGCCTGGTGCCAGCCCCGGCCACATGGTTCACAACGGAGATGTTACATTCGATTCCGGCGGCACGCTCGAGATAGAGATAGGCGGCACAGAACAGGGCGTGAGTTACGACTGGTTCGACGTCCAGAGCGGGTATTTGGTGTTCCAGTCAGGCAGCATACTGAGCATCCCTTATTACGACTTTACTCCGGACTCGAATACTTCTTTCGATGTCGCTACTGTACAGAACGGCTACCTTATATATGATTACGGCCTTACGCTTGACGCGTGGGACGCGAATTTCAGCTACGAGCTGGTAGAGGACGACACCATCCTGCGCCTGTGGTATGACAAGATAACGACGCTGGACAGGATATGGACGGGCAGCACAGGAGACTGGAATACCGCAGAGAACTGGGACCTTGGCGTTCCATCTTCGGGCGGCAACGCCTATATTAATAATGCCGGCACAGCCGAGATAACTACGGGTAGCGCTGAGGCAGCCGCCCTTTATCTGGGCCAGAACGGGGGAGATAGCGGCAGTATCACGTTGTCGGACGGAACGCTGGCAGTGGCTGACGCGTATATAGGTAATAGCGGCACCGGCACGTTCACCCAGTCGGGCGGGACGCATTCGATAACCAACGATCTTGCACTTGCTGTAGAATCGGGTTCGGCCGGGACATACACTTATTCAGGCGGAGTGTTACAGGTGAGCGGAGACATCACGACCGGAAGCGGCGAAAGCGCGCTCAATATTGACGCGGATAGCGTCAGCAACATCACGGTGTCCGGCGATATCAGCGTCACCAACTTCAATGTAGGCAATGAGGCGAGCTCGTCAGGCGCGTTCACTCTTTCCGACGGCCATGCGCTTACCGCGACGAATGAGGTTGTGGGCGCATATGGCACCGGGACCCTTACTCAGACAGGCGGCACCCACACCGTCGGCTCCATGACACTTGCCCAGGAATCGGGCTCCGCAGGCACCTATAACCTGCAAGGCGGTTACCTCTCAGCGACAGAGATAATCTTCGGCGCAGGCGCAAGCGCCTCCTTTAGCTTTACGGGAGGCGAACTCCACGTAGGCACATTCGGCTCTTCATTGCTGCAGGAAGGCGGCATCCTCTCGCCGGGCTCTTCACCCGGCACCACCTTGATAGAGGGTGACTACACATTGGGCGCTTCCAGCATACTAAAAATAGAGATAGGAGGCCTTGTCCAGGGCACAGACTACGATTATCTGGACATAACCGGTGACGCGTATCTAAACGGTACCATAGAGGTATGGTTTATAAATGACTTCTTACCGTCATTTAACGATCACTTCGACGTATTGCATTTCGGGGGCAGCGTAACGCTTGGCAAGGATATTTCTGAATTGATCGACTTTACCCATGCGTCTTTGCCGCGAGGCCTGCTCTGGGACTGGGAGATCCTGGAAACAGGAAGCGGCACCGTAAGAGGCACCGCGACGCCCGAGCCGGTGACGATATTGAGCTTCATCGCGGGGATCTTCATGCTCGCTTTCCGAAGAGTTTTCAAAAGAAAGTAGTCTAGGCCGGGCAGCCAGGGTGTCTCGCTAATTTTTCTCTCAAGGATTTTTGTGTTGGTGTAATTTCCTTCCTATCGTGGCCCTATGTAATATCACTTCCTTACCAACTTTCATGACATTGCAGCCTTAGAAAAATTTTACGCTGCGACACCCATGGCTGCCCGGCCTATCGCCAGTCCTTTTCAAGCTCTCCTCCAAAATTATCACTATCGATACGAAACAGGACGGGTGATTTAATAAAAATTGAAAGGGCCCAGACCCCGCCTTACGAGCACATTGAAAATTTTAGGTCTTTTGTGAAGGAGAAAAAGGGTTAAAAAGGACCGAGGATGTTTGAGGCCCCCTCCGGGGGCCGAGTTCCGCAAGCCGCCTGCGATTATCTACAGCGGTTGTCCTCGGCCGCAGGCCGAGGACAAGTCCCCATTTTTTCGACTGAACAAAAGACCGACCCCGAAGGGGTAAAATTTTCAGTGCGAGGAAGGCGGGGTTTGGGGCCCATAGGGCAAAGGCATGGTCGCGGCAGGACCCGACGTCGCAGAGCCGCGAAGACTCAGGTTTAGCTGGCCCGAAAAATTTTCGAGGGCCCATACCATAAATTATATGCTATAAGATACATTTCTTAATATAGCCGTTGACATTTTCCGCCGAGTGTGTTATTTTATCGTGTCAAAAATCCCGTATGATAGCCGAGAACCTGATATCCGTAACGCAAAGAATAGCAAGGGCTTGCGAAAAGTCCGGCAGGCCGCCTGATGCCGTCCGGCTCGTGTGCGTGACGAAGGAGGCGGGCATCGAGGATGCCCTCGCGGTCCTCAGCCTTGGCGTGAAGGACCTCGGCGAGAACAGGGTGCAGGAGCTGGCCTCAAAATACGCCGCCATCGGCGATAAGGCGACATGGCATCTCGTCGGGCATCTGCAGACGAACAAGGCAAGGGACGCAGTCAGGATATCTTCGCTCATCCATTCGGTCGATAGCGTTAAGCTCGCGAAAGAGATAGACAAAGAAGCGAAGAAGATAGGTAAGACGCAGGACATCCTGGTCCAGGTCAATGCATCGGGTGAGGCAACGAAGTTCGGGATAACTCCGGATGAGGCCGTAAGCCTCATCAAAGAGATCTCTTTATATCCAAATATTAATATAAAAGGATTAATGACTATAGCACCGGAAGTCAGCGATCCTGAATCTGTTCGGCCGTATTTCAGGGCTTTGAGAGAGCTACGCGATGAGCTAAGCTCGGTCCCCAGGGAAAAGGGGACAGTCCCCATTCGGGGACAGTCCCCTTTTTCAGAACTATCGATGGGGATGACGAACGATTTCGAGGTCGCCATCGAGGAGGGCGCGACGATAATCCGCATAGGAAGGGCGATATTCCAGAAATGAAGATCGGGTTGATAGGCTGCGGGAACATGGGGGAAGCGATAGTGAGCCGGCTGGCAGGGTCGACGCCGGCCTCCGCGCAATCGATCATTGCCACAGACGTCGATAAGGCGAAGATGAATAAGGTGCGCTCGCGTTACAATGTGCGCGTTGCCAGCTACATCAGGCAGGTCGTGCGTTTCGCCGATGCCATCATCATCGCCGTCAAGCCTAAAGATATTGACGCGGTCCTTGAGGCAATGGGCCCTTATCTGTCGAGCGGCAAGACAATAATATCCATCGCCGCGGGCATTACCACCGGTTACATCGAGAAGAGGATAGGCAAAAATGTAGCCGTTATCCGCGCCATGCCGAACATGCCGGCGGTGATAGGCGAGGCGGTCTCGAGCATCAGCGCGGGAAAATACGCGGCGAAGCGCGACGTGAATATCGCTAAAGGTATATTCTCCTCCATCGGCGATGTCGTTGAGCTTAATGAGAAGCTTGTCGACAGCGTCACCGCGGTAAGCGGCAGCGGGCCGGCGTATTTCTTCTATCTTACCGAGTGCCTTGTCGAGGCGGCAAAGGAGCTTGGCCTTGCCGACAGGATAGCGAAACAGCTTGCGTTCAAGACGGCGCTCGGCAGCGCGAAGCTCCTGTCATCATGCGGCGAAGGGCCGGCTGTCTTGCGCGCAAGGGTGGCATCGAAAGGCGGCACCACCGAGGCCGCGTTCAGGGTGTTGGAAAAGGCCAACTTTAAAGGCATAGTGAAGCGCGCAGTCAAACGCGCGCGCAAACGCTCCCGCGAGCTTTCCAAAGCATAGGGGGTTCCCGATGTTCGTAGTAAGCAATTTAATAAGCGCGTTGGCGATGATGCTTAGCTATATCCTTACGATAGCCAGCTGGCTCATCATAATACGGGCGCTCATAAGCTGGGTAAACCCTGATCCATATAACCCGATAGTCCAGTTCCTGTATAAGACGACCGAGCCTTTGCTCGCGCCGTTCAGGCGGGTCATCCCGATGTGGCGGATGGGGCTCGACATCTCCCCGATATTCGCGCTGCTTGCGATATGGTTTCTCAAGCTCTTCCTGGTGCCGACTTTATACGGCATCGCGATGAGGCTGGCGTAGCATAACGAGAGGATATTATGGAAGGAAAGATCGGTATTATAGGCGGAAGCGGTTTTTATCATATGGACGGGATAAAGAAGCTGAAGGCGGTCAAGGTGACGACGCCTTTCGGCAAGCCGTCCGACGACTTCATGACCGGCGTCCTTGAAGGCAGGCAGGTCGTATTCCTCTCGCGCCATGGCAAGGGCCACAGCATCATGCCGAGCGAGATCAACTACCGCGCGAATATCTACGGCATGAAGAAGCTGGGCGTAGACCGCATCATATCGATATCGGCCTGCGGCAGCCTGCGCAAGGAGATGAAGCCCCTCGACATAGTCGTCCCCGACCAGTACGTGGACAGGACGAACCAGGCGCGCCGCATGACTTTCTTCGGGGAGGGCATCGTCGCCCACGTCGCCTTCGCCGACCCGGTCTGCCCGCACCTTTCCAAGGCGCTGTATGAAGCCGGCCGCTCTCTCGACATACCGATGCATCTCGGCGGCACGTACATCAACATGGAAGGCCCGCAGTTCTCGACAAAGGCGGAATCCGAGATGTACCGCTCGTGGGGGATGGATATCATCGCCATGAGCAATATGGCCGAGGCAAAGCTTGCCAGGGAGGCTGAGATATGCTTCGCGACGCTTGCCTGCGTGACGGATTACGACTGCTGGTATATCGCCGAAGGCACGGAGTCGGTCTCGATCGAGCTCATCATACAGAACCTGACAAAGAACATCGATAACGCTAAAAAGATAGTGAGGTCCTCATTGCGAAAGCTGGGTGATGACCGGCCGTGCGCATGCAGGGCCGCGCTGAAGGACGCTATCATCACGAGCCCGAAGTTCATCCCCGCTAAGACGAAGAAGAAGCTGAAGCTGTTGATAGGAAGGTACGTAAAGTAGCATGGACTACAAAGCGACACTCAATCTCCCGAAGACTGACTTTCCGATGAAGGCGGATTTGCCTAGGCGCGAGCCCGAGATCCTGGCGCGCTGGCAGAAGATAGACCTTTACGGCAAGATCCGCGCCTCGCGAAAAGGGAAGAAGAAATTCGTGCTTCACGATGGTCCGCCGTATGCCAACGGTTCCATCCACATGGGCCACGCGCTCAATAAGATCCTGAAGGACATCGTCGTCCGCTACGCCACGATGCGCGGCTTCGATTCCCCTTACGTTCCGGGATGGGATTGCCACGGCCTGCCTGTGGAGCACCAGCTCTTCAAGGAGCTGAAGATAACCAAGTACGACATCGACCAGGTCAAGTTCCGCAAGATGGCTTACGATTACGCGATGAAGTATGTCAAGATACAGCGGGACGAGTTCAAGCGCCTGGGCATCCTGGGCGACTGGGAGAAGCCCTATCTGACGCTATCCAAGGATTACGAGGCGACGATAATCAGGTCGTTCGGCAAGTTGGTCGAGAAGAGGTATATCTACAAGAGCCTGAAGCCGGTCAACTGGTGCGCGACCTGCGAGACTGCTTTGGCCGAGGCAGAGGTAGAATATGAGAACAAGACCTCGCCTTCGGTCTACGTAAAATTTGAACTACCAGAGGGGTTGCCAGGTCACCAGGTTCCCGGGTCATCAGTATATTTTGTTATTTGGACGACCACACCGTGGACATTGCTCGCAAACGTCGCGATAGCAATCCATCCGCAGTTCGAATACGCGTTCGTGAAGGTGAACGAAGGCGCGCTTAAGGGCGATACGCTCATCATCGCGAAGGAACTTGTCGCCTCGACGATGGAAAAGGCGGGCATAAAAGATTTCACTGTCACGAAGACGGCAAAGGGCAAAGAGCTTGACGGCCTTAACGCGCGCCATCCGTTCATCGACAGGGGCTCGAAGGTCGTCCTCGCCGAATACGTTTCGCTCGAGGAAGGCACGGGATGCGTCCACACCGCTCCGGGCCACGGCCAGGAGGACTACCTCACCGGGAAAAGATACAGCCTGCCGACCATAATGCCCGTGGACGCAAAAGGCAAGTTCGATAACACCTGCGGCGAGTTCAGCGGCATGAAGGTCTATGACGCGAACAAAAACATCATCGAGAAACTGAAGTCCCTCGGCAGCCTGGTACATGCGGCCGATGTGGCGCATTCATACCCGCACTGCTGGCGTTGTAAAAAACCGATCATATTCAGGGCGACCGAACAGTATTTCATGAACGTCGACCATGAGGACCTGAGGAAGAAGATGCTCGGCGTCATCGATTCCAAGGTGAAATGGATACCGGAGTTCGGCAAGTCGCGGATATCGGCGATGGTCGGGAACCGGCCCGACTGGTGCCTTTCGCGCCAGCGGTTCTGGGGCGTGCCCATCATCGCGTTCCACTGCAAGAACTGCAAAGAGGTCCTTCTCGACGGCAAGATTATAGAACACGTCGCCAGGATGGTGGAAAAGGACGGCGCGGATGTCTGGTTCGCCAAGAAGGAAGAGGAGCTTCTGCCCGCAGGCGCAAAATGCAAGTGCGGCTCGAAAGATCTCAGGAAGGAGACCGACATCATCGACGTCTGGTTCGATTCAGGCGTGAGCCACCAGGCGGTCCTGAAGCGGCGCCCGGAGCTTGATTACCCTTGCGAGCTTTATCTGGAAGGCTCCGACCAGCACAGGGGATGGTTCCAGTCGGCCCTCATAACAGGCATGGCGATGGACGGCATGGCGCCATACAAGAACGTCCTGACGCACGGATTCGTCGTGGACGGCGAGGGCAAGAAGATGTCGAAGTCCCTCGGCAACGTCATCACGCCCGAGCAGGTCATGAAGAAGTACGGCGCCGACATACTCCGTCTTTGGGCGGCTTCGAGCGATTATTCGGAGGACGTGCGCCTCTCCGATGTGATACTGACGCGGCTCGCGGACGCCTACCGCAAGATACGCAATACCTACAAATATCTTCTATCGAACCTCTACGATTTCGACCCGGCCAAAAATACCGTCGCGCACAAGGATATGACGGAGATCGACCGCTGGGTGCTTTCAAGGCTTTCATGCCTGCTGACGGAATGCGCCAGGAATTACGACGCTTACGCTTTCCACAAGGTCTACAGGGACGTCTATAATTTCTGCGTCTGCGAGGTATCGTCGATGTACCTCGATATCCTCAAGGACAGGATGTACACGTTCCCGGCGGATTCCGCGGAACGCAGAAGCGCCCAGACGGCAGCCTATGAGCTTTGCCTCGGACTCCTAAAGGTCATGGCGCCGATCATGGCGATGACGACGGATGAGGCATGGGGCTATCTGCCGGGCGCCAAGAGCGAGTCGGTCCATCTGGAAGGATGGGTCGACGCCTCGCACCACGCCAAGTGGAGAGACGACAAATTGAACGAGAAGTGGGCCCGGCTGGCCGCGGTGCGCGAGCTGGTATTGAAGAAACTCGAAGATAAGCGCGCCGCGGGCGAGATAGGCTCCGGCCTTGAGGCGAGGGTCGTCCTGGCGACCGACGACGCGGCCGCGGAAAAGCTTTTGAACGACAATAAGGACTTCCTGCGTTACATATTCATCGTATCGCAGGTCGAGGTCAGGAAGGGCGCCGCGGACAAGGCGGCGCTTGAGGCAGGCCTGCCCATAGCGGTCACGGTCGAAAAGGCGGCCGGCGCGAAGTGCCAACGGTGCTGGAATTACAGCGAAGCCGTGGGTTCGGATAAAGAGCATCCGACTCTGTGCGAGCGGTGCGTGAAGTCAGTTGCGTATATCAAAAAGGAGAGTTAAACGACATGGCAAAAAAGAAAAAAGCGGCAAAAAGACATGCGGTGAAGAGGCAGGCAGCAAAGAGGAGAAAGGCCGTCAAGAAGCCGGGGAAAGCCGCAAGAAAGCCAGGAAGATCTCCGGCGAAAAAAGAGGCCAGGCCGAAGATAAAGAGGATGGCCAGAAAGGCCCTCAAGAAGTTCAAGGCGCTGCTGCTCAAAGAGCGGGAAGAGATCGGCGGCGACCTCAATCATATAGCGGCCGACAACCTCAATAAATCCCAAAGGGACGCCTCGGGCGACCTCTCCGGCTACAGCTACCACATGGCCGACATGGCGAGCGATAACTACGAGCGCGAGTTCTCCCTCGGAAGGGCGACGGACGAGCAGAAGATCCTCTTTGCCATAGACGAGGCCCTCAAGCGCGTCGAGGACGGGACCTACGGCAGCTGCCAGCAATGCAGCAAGCCGATAGCGAAGAAGCGGCTGATGGTCGTCCCTCACGCCGAGCTTTGCATAGAATGCCAGAAGAAGAACGAGAGTAAATGACAGGCGCTTTTTTCGTCCTGTTCGTGGCGTTGTGCGCGGGAGCGCTCGACAGGCTCTCCAAATACGCGGTATGCGCGTCGCTCGGATACGGCGGTTCGGTGCCGGTCGTTCCGGGCATATTCCATCTTACGCTTACCCGTAATACCGGCGCCGCGTTCGGCATCCTGAAGGACGGCCGCTTCTTTTTTATCGGCGCTTCGCTGGCCGCCATCGCCGCCATCGCCGTATATATAAGCAGGCGCTCTCCGAAGGACATGCTGGTATCATTGGCGCTCGGCCTCATCCTCGGCGGCGCCAGCGGCAATCTCGTCGACAGGATCCGTTACGGGTACGTCATAGATTTCCTCGACTTCCGGGTCTGGCCGGTCTTTAACATCGCCGATTCGTGCATCACTATCGGGACAATCATACTGGTGCTGAAAATATGCATCCCTTACTCCTCAAAATAGGCTCCTTCACGGTTTATTCCTACGGCATGATGATCGCGCTCGGTTTCGCTCTCGCGACCTATGTGATGTATACTCGCGCGGCGCAATGCGGATTTGACAGGAATAAGATCGTGGACATGAACGTCCTGCTTTTGGTGGGCGGGCTCATCGGCGGGCGCGCGCTGTACGTAGCCCTGCACCTTCCTTACTATATGCGGTATCCCGCCGAAGTCTTCAATTTTTCCAAGGGCGGCCTTGTCTGGTACGGCGGGTTCTTCGCGGCGCTTCTGGTGTTTTTGGCCTATACGCGCGCGAATAAGATGCGTTTTTGGGCCACCGTCGATTTTATCGCGCCGTATCTGGCGCTCGCCCAGAGTTTCGGCAGGATAGGTTGTTTCCTGAACGGTTGCTGTTACGGTATCATTGCCTCGCCCGACTACTCTCTTGCCGTAATGTTTCCGGGCGCGGACTATCCGCGCCATCCGACGCAAATATATTCCTCACTTTTACTTCTAGCCATCTTCATCGTGCTGCGCATCTTTCAGGACAGGGACCATTTCGAAGGAAAGATATTCCTCCTCTATTGCGTGCTATATTCGGCGAAGAGGTTCGGCGTAGAGTTCCTGCGCGCCGATAATCCGAGGATACTTTTAGGCCTTACCCTCGCACAGGTCTTGAGCGCCTTATTGTTCCTGGCCGCTCTTGTCCTGCTTATAAATAAAGGAAGCCGGTGGAAAAAAAGCGCTTCACGTTCGAGGTGAAAGAGGAGGACAGTGGCAAGCGGCTCGACAAGTTCCTTGTCGAGCACCTGTCGGACCGGTGTTCGCGCTCATTCCTCCAAAAGCTAATCGAAGGGGGGAACATACTCCTCGGCGGCAATCCGGCGAAGTCCAGCCACAAGCTTATACCCGGCGATGCCGTTGATGTGACGATACCTGAGGCGGAGCTGTCCGCCCTCCAGGCCCAAAAGATCCCGCTCGACGTCGTTTATGAGGACGAGCATCTGTTGGTCATCAACAAGCCCGCGGGCCTTGTCGTCCATCCGGCGTGCGGCCACTACGGCGGCACGCTCGTGAACGCGCTCTTAGCGCACTGCAAGGACTTGTCGGGGATAAGCGGCGAGCTGAAGCCAGGCATCGTCCATCGCATAGATAAGGGGACGTCGGGGCTTTTGGTGGTGGCAAAGACCGACGAGGCCCACAGGAAACTGGCGAAGCAGTTCAAGAACAAGACGATAAAGCGCGTTTACGCGGCTCTCGTCAAGGGCGTCGTCCAGCTCGACAACGGCATCGTAGAGCTGCCGATCGGCAGGAGCCACTACGACCGCAAAAAAATGGCCGTGAAGTTCGACGAGAGCAGCAAGGAGGCCCTGACGCGCTACAAGGTCCTCAAAAGGTTCAAGGACTTCACTTTTATCGAGCTTGTGCTCGGCACGGGCAGGACCCACCAGATACGCGTGCACATGTCGCACATCGGCCATCCGCTCGTGGGAGATGACGCTTACGGCGGCAAGGGGCCGTTATTGTCGAGGCCGGCGCTTCACGCGAAGACGCTCGGCTTCATCCACCCGGCCACGAGGAAGTATATGGAATTTACGGCCGAGCTGCCGGAAGATATGCGTGGTATAATAGAGGGGCAAGGAAATAAACTATGAAAATAAGGCCTGTAATAAGACTGACGGGAGAGATAGACATCCCCGGCGATAAGTCTATCTCGCACCGCGCCATCATGCTCGGCAGCCTCGCTAAGGGCGAGACAAGGATCAAGGGCGTCCAGGATTCGGATGATTGCAATTATACCGCGGCCGCCTTTAGCCAGATGGGCATCGAGATAGAGAAAAGGGGCGAGATAACCGCCGTAAAAGGCAAAGGGCTTAAGGGCCTGCAGAAGCCTGCCGTCGAGCTCCACGTCGGCAATTCCGGCACGACAATGAGGATACTCGCGGGCATACTCGCGGGGCAGGATTTTGAGGTGACGCTCACGGCCGACGAGTCGCTTTCGCGCAGGCCGATGAAACGCATAGTGGAGCCGCTTTCGCTTATGGGAGTCGACATCAAGGCCAGGGACGGGGAATACCCGCCGCTTACGGTCAAGGGCGGCCCGGTGAAGGCGGTCAATTACAAGATGCCGGTTTCGAGCGCGCAGGTAAAGAGCGCGATACTTTTTGCCGGCCTGTATTCGGAAGGCACGACCAGAGTGACGGAGGAATTCAGGTCCCGCGACCATACGGAGCGGATGATGGAGTATTTCGGCGCCGATATCGATATAGACGGCACGAGGGTCAGCGTTACCGGTGGAAAAGAGCTCGCTTCGCGGTATGTCGAGGTGCCGGGCGATATCTCAAGCGCCAGTTTTTTCATAGCGGCAGCGACGCTCTTGCAGGGCTCAAAGCTGATGATAAAGAAAGTGGGCATGAACCCGACGAGGTCCTGTTTTATCGATATCCTGGCGAGGATGGGCGCGCACATAGCCGTCATGAACAAGAAGGCGTTGTTCGAGCCCGTGGCCGATATCGAGGTCGAATCCGCGAAAACATCCGGCACAGTTATCGAGAAGGGCGAGATACCCGGCATCATCGACGAACTGCCGGCGCTCTTTGTCGTGGCGTCGCTGTCGGAAGGCAGGACCGTGATAGAAGGGGCGGGCGAGCTTCGCGTGAAGGAGACCGACAGAATACGCTCTATGCAGGAGAACCTCTCCGCGATGGGCGCGCGGTTCTCGGGAGAAGGCGACAATATCATCATAGACGGCGTCAAGGAACTGAAGCCGTCGATCATCAAGGCTTACGGCGACCATAGGACATGCATGTCCATGGCGGTCGCGGCGCTAGCCGCGCGGGGGGAGAGCGAGATCGACGACGTCGCGTGTGTCGGTAAGTCTTTCCCAGGATTCTTCCGGACGCTTGAAGAACTGAAACAATGACACGACCGCTAAAGAGGGAGGCCTTAAACCATGTTATGGGACGCCGATGTCAGGCTGTTCTATTTATTGAACAGCGGCTTTATCAATCCTTTTTTTGACCTTATAATGCCTTTCGTCAGCGCGCTCGCGACAGGCGAGTTCCTCGCGCTGGTCGGGATGGTCCTTTTCGTTTCGAGAAAAAAAGAATACAAGACGGCCGGCCTTCTTCTGCTGGCAGGCCTTACGTTATCTTATAATATCGTGTTCATCCTTAAGTATCTCATAGCCAGGCCGCGGCCGTATATGTTCCTTGCGGGCGTTCATCTGCTCGCGGAGTCGGACGGTCCGTCGCTGCCATCGGCTCATACGGTGATGGCCTTCATGGCGGCCACTGTCATCGCGCCGGCGGTCAAGAGATATGTAGCGGTGATCGTCTTCATCCTGGCCGCGATAGCGGGATTTTCCAGGATCTATCTAGGGGTCCATTTCCCGCTGGATGTCCTGGCAGGCGCCGTCATAGGCTGCACCCTCGGCTACATCCTGATCCGCATCTGGGAGAACACAGGTTTCTCGCTGAAAGAATAGACGCGTCCCCGTCACCCAATTGGATAGGGTACAGGCCTCCGAAGCCTGGTGTGGCAGTTCGATTCTGCCCGGGGACGCCAATTTTGCCGAAGGCAAAATTGATCCTGAACGAGCCATGAAATCCGACGAATAGGAGGATTTCAGGCGAAGTGAAGGACCTAAAAACAATGTTCTGGCAAAATTGGCTGGCTATCTTTTCCGAGGAACGCACACGAAAAGATATCCATGACTCCGCTCGCCGCGCGGCGTAAAATAAATTTTCCGCCGCACGTCTCGCTTCGTCATCTGTCCCCGTGCAGGACCTTCGGTTTCTGCCCGGGGATTTTCCCTCACAAACCCTTATCCCCCTAAAGTGGAATACCTTCTGTCTGCGCGTGTCCGCTCCGCTATGCAGCCCAATTATTAGTATTATAAAATGTTAGGTTCAAAAAAGGTAGCATACTTTCTATTGTATTAACAAATATTATATGGTATATTTATGAGCAATATTCTCGATAGCTATGAAAAATCCCGTCTTGTTCAAAATAATCTGCATTCTCCTGGTCGCTGCGTTCTTGTCTTCCGGCATAACGTGGGCGCAGCCATCGGGCCGCATCCCGGCCAATATTCATTCTCTTGCCGCGCAGTCATCCTTTCACCAAGAAACGCCAACCGACGGTAATAATCTTACCAAGCCGGGCTTTAGCGATGAGGCACACCTTGCCGAAATAACGATAAGTATAGCCGATCTGCTTTTCCGTGACAACAAGCCGCTTAAACGCCTCGAGTCAGTGATCCTCAATATGTATGCAGGGTCGCCTTCCGCCGATATCTACCTTTCAAGGGTTAATGCCTTTTCACTGGAGGGCGGGGATTATCGTATCCTTTCCACAGAGTCGCCATTACCGGCCAATTGCATAGTAGTAGCCCCTTATCGCGATAGGAGCGGCAAGGAACGCTTTATACATATAGCTAACCGGAATAATCCTTTGTGCGGCAGGCTGGATGGCGTTGACTGGCCGATATCCCAACGCTACGCGGTAAAGATATCCGACAGAATGCTTTCGGGCATATCTGTTGCGGAGAATGACGAAACGCCTGGAGTCCTCGCTTCCAGCAAAGGAGTCGCCGCGACCGAGGTCGGCAAATCGGCACTCGTAATAGGTGCGGGGAAGATAGGACGCGGCCTGGTCGGCAGGATGCTTAACGATTCAGGCTATAAGATAACGTTCGTAAATAGAAGCCAGGGCATGGTCGACAGCATAAATACTAAACGCGGCGCTGATTGCGGATACAATTTGGAGATAGTCGGCGAGGACGGCAAGACACGGGATCGAGTATTCGTAAAGGCCAATGCCGTGGCGCTCAGCGATACCGCGTCAATAAATGAAGCGATGCTGACGATGGATACCGTATTCGTCACGGTCTATGACCGTGATTTTGCCGATGTGGCGCGCCTTATAGCCGGCGGTATTGAAACCAGATTTGGCAACGACATTGACGGGCCTCTAAATGTCATAATGGTGTCCAACAGGTTCTCCACCAGGGATCTTATGAGGGATGAGATCCTTAAGAACATATCGCCGGGCCTGAGGACTAAAGCTGAAGCCGTCCTTGGCGTGGTGGATACTGTCACGCATGTGATAATACCGGATGTGCCGGAAGAAGACCGGAAGGCCGATCCAACTCTCATACGAGTCTATGGCAACGCTGATCTGGTGGCCGATGCTGCCGGTTTTAGGGGCGATATTCCCGAAATAAACGATATGAGCGCCACCTACCATATCAATATTGAAAAGATGCGGAAATTATTCATCATGAACGGAGCCCACGCGATATGCGCCTATATGGGATATATGATGAAATACAGATTTATACAAGAAGCGGCCAAGGACATAACGATAAATGCAGCCATTGACGCCGCCTTCGAGGCCATGAGAGGCCTTTTAGACGATTGGCCGGATTATGACGCTTTTATCAGATCTGTCAAGGAATCCCTGGCCGACAACCGGTTCAGCGATGATATAAGGCGCGTAGCTAAAGACCCCAGGAGGAAGCTGGCCAATTTTGACCGTCTAGTCAGTGCCGCGAAACTCGCTTTGAAGAATAAGAGAAATGTGAGCGGTTATGTATCAGGGATAGCCGCTGCTATACTATACGATAACCCGGCCGACGAGGAGGCGCAAGAAATACAGGAGATGCTGGCTCATGATGGCGGGATTGACATGGTATTAGCCGAGATTCTAGGCCTCTCAGAGAACGAAGACGCCGTGCTGATAAGCATGATAAAGAAGGAGCTTCTTGAAATACGGCAAAAAATGGCAAAAGCCGAGCTTGCCCGCTTGATGCAAACCGATCAGGCGCACGAAAGTGACCGCGATAAAACGGTCCTGGTTTCGGACAGGATCCCGAAAAAAGTAAAGCTTGTGGTGTGGGACTTCGACGATGTCATAGGAGATACGAAAAAGTTCTATGCGCAAGCGACCGGCGTCGTCTATTGGCAGATACTGACAGGCCGGAAAGACCCGGATGCCAGGCCGGCGAACGATGATCCGCTATATAAGGAAGGCCTGAGAAAATACCATGAACTTTTGCCGGGTAAGGCGGCATGGCTGACCATATGCGCAGCCATGCAAGCGGCGCAGGGCCCGGGCGCGCCGATTGACCAGCAAGCCATTGAAGACCTAGCAGAGGAATATTACAAGCGGTATGAAAAAATAAGGGAAGATCTTCTGGCGGAGGTCGAGCCATCGGAATTCTTTAATCCAAGGATGAGAGAGCTTTTGTGCATAATGAAAGCTCTTAACCCAGATATCGAGTTCTGTGTCAACACGGCCCTTGAAGAAAAATTTTTCATGCGGCAGTTCCAAAAACCCGGATTCGGGGCATATTTCAGCTCCGCAAAAGCGCTTACCGAAGCCGAACGAAATGACCGCGGTACCACTATGAGCAAGGCAAAGGCCAAAAATCTCCGGGCCCTTATAGCGGAAAGGAAATTGAATCCCGAAGAGGTGGTGGTCATAGACGATTCGGTTAGTGTTATGGAGGCGCTCAACGGCGAGTCTGACCTCAGGAGGACCTTCCGCATAGGCGTTGCGGCCGATCCAGGCTCTGGCGCGGAGCTTATCGACAGGGGCGTGGACGCTGTATTTATGAACATGAAGCCGACTCCCGAAAAACTCCGCATGCTCGGATTGGACAGCGATACGACCGGCGCAGTGCAGAACATCGCTCCTGACGTATATCTGATAAGATCTAGGGGCGAAAAAGAGAACGTGGGCGCCATGGACCATGAGCTTGAATTCAGATACAGGGGCGAGAGAAGATTGCCCCCCGTAAAGAACGAAGCTATGAGAAGAGCAGTGGAGCAGGCGTTTGAAGCTCTAGTCCAGCGCGGAGAGATAAAACCCAACGTAGTCGTGAACATAAAAGATTTCAGCCCGCATGCCGTCTCGGTATATATGAAGGAGTTGAAGAAGATATCGGAATACTATAACGGCAATGTCACGTTTATACTGGTCGTAGAAAAAGATATAAAACAATTTCGTCATGATATGCCGAGCGTATTCAGCGCCCTTGGCAGGGCAAGGGAAGCATTGGGAGGAAGCCTGGGTAACGATTGTACGATAATGATAGCCGACGGCGGAAGGAAACTGCGCAATATGCCGTTGACGCTCGCTTATCTATATGAAGGGCTTATGCCGTATTCCGGTGATACGAAAACGACGAAAGCCAGGAGCAGGATACACGAGGTATTCGTAAGGACCGGCGGGCTGCTTATGCAGATGCCGGTTATGGGAGCCGGCTATGTGCCCATAGTGGCATCGGACAGCGTTTACAATTCGGAACGGATCAGGACTGTCTCCGGGCAGCCGCTGGATACGCTTAACGCCGGCTTTTCGGTCATAGTGCCGCAGATAGCCATAAATCCGGATAAAGAGAAATGCTCTTCCAAGATAGTACGCGCGGCGGACAGTAAAGGCGATACGAGATTTGTCCTTGCAAAACCCGAAGACAAGCTTCTTAAAAGATATATTGAGCGCTATCAAAGCACCTCCGCCGCTTATTACGGCCTGCATTTCCTGACATTATGGAATAAGGTTTTCCTCGAAGAGCTTATCCGTACGATGCAGGCCGTGCCCATGAAAGACGGCAGGCCGATGCTGGGGATGCCGTGCGATATGTTCATGCTGTTCTTTCAGAGCGTATCGATGCCGGAGCGGGAATGGCTGGAGGCCAAACCCGAAAAAGTCGATGCGGATGACTGGAAGAAGGCCAGAGAGATCGCGCTATCGTTCTTCAAGAGAAACCTTGAAAGAGTCGGATTTATGAAGATGGGGGCAACGAACGCATTTACGGATGAGGGCGTTCTTTCGATGTCCCTGCCCAGGTTCAGGCAGATAATACAGGAGGGTAGGAACATAGTAAGAAAGAGCCCGGCAGTAGAACTTGCAAATGCTTCCGCGGCATCTCTTGACCGCGTGGTGATACTGGGAAACGGAAGGATAACCTTCGGCAAGAATGTCAAATTATCGAATGTTATCATAGTATTGAACGGCACGCTAAATATCCCGGACGGATGGACAATAATGGATTCGTACCTTGATACGTATTCCAAATTCGAAGGGAGCGACGGGTATTTGCTTAATGTCGCCAGGCGCAACCGATTGGGCCTGATATTGCCCATGGAGGGTGAATTCAAAGGAGAGAATGTCTATACGGTAGTTAAGACTTTCGGCGGGGAAGAGATATTGGTGGGAGTCCCTAAAAACGCCAAAAAGGCCGAGCTTGAGGCATTGAGGTTCGGGGATAACGGGTTATCGCTCATGGACCTGCAGACGGATGCCGATATACAAGCCAATATCGGGAGGAATGCGCATCTGGAAGAGATAATAAGTGACTCTATTGCAAATATGCATGGCATCTTTCCTCTTTCAAAAGATGCCATAGATGAGAGTCAAAGCAAGAAGGGCATCCTTTACCGGGCTGTTTCCGAAGCCCTGGTCTTGGAAATAATATCGGAGAGCCGGCGTATCAAAATGCCATATTGGGTAACACTGGAAGGTATACAGGGCGCCGGCAAGACAGGGCTCTTGGACCACCTGAAAGGTGATCTGGAAGAAATGGGCGTCAAGGTCCAGGTCATAGACGAAGACTGGTTCCATCTTTCGCGCGAAGAAAGGACCAGGCAGATGAAGATGATCGCGCAAATGGATACGAAGAAAGGGATATACCATTATGAGTCCTGGCATTATTGGGACAGGTTAAGAGAAGTGGTCGAGCGGATAAATGGGGAAGGCGACAACCCGGTTAGGATCGAGCTTGATGGCCTTTACGACAGGAACAATGAAGGCAGGCTGACCAGGCGAGAGGCCCTGGATATCACTCCCGGCACAGTTATTATATACACGGGTTTCTATGTTTCGGACAAAGGCAAGGCAGATATCAGGCCGGACCTTTCCGTGTATATAGGCATCGACCAGGAGGACTCCCTCAGCGTGAAGCTTGGCAGGGACGTATGGCGGGACCAATCCGATGTTTACGACCTTGATGAGCAGGTGTACAGGCCGGCTTTTGAGAGATACATAGCGACATACGACCCTGCGTCATCTGCCGATTATGTATTAAGGGTCGAGGATATACGCCGCAGGGAAAAGATAAGCGTAGTCGTGCCGAAGAACAGGGTGTTTGTATATACCGGCGAAGGCGCTCAGGCGCGTTTTTTAAAAGCGAATAACATAGAAAATATGAGAGAAGAACGAAGCCGGGTGCTTGGGCTGTTCAGGACGGTTTACTGTTCACCGCCGAATAATAATACCAGCAGGGTCATCGAGGCCTGGCAGCGCGTTCTTGAGTATTTTAGCAATGATGCCAGTGGATTCACGGATGAAGGCACGAAACAGAGATTGCGAGCCTGCCATATGAGCAGGTATTACCAGCCGCTGGAAGAGGCGAGAGAAAAAACTATAAAGTGGATGAAGGGGCTGGGTGAAGAGGATCCTTTTGTGCCACCGGAAAAAGCGCAAGTAAATATGCCGGATGTCGAATTAAAAGAGAGACTCGATGAAGCCCTGAAGATACTGGGGCAGCTGAATATTTTTGAGCTGCCGGATAAAGTTCGCAAGGACACGGATTTTATCCGCCGTAACAGCGAGTTTATAGAGCCCGACAGCGTAATAAGCGCATTTATTTCTCTTGGCTGGAGGCGACCCGATGACTTGTTGAGATTATTAAGATTGCAAGGATATAAGACACATCACGGGACCGGCAAAAAAGCGATCGTGGCGATAGAGACGGACTGGGTCCATAACCTGGATGATGCAACAAGCATGGAAAAGAATATTTTTGGGCCGCTCTTGAGCAACATAAAAAGTATGCAGGATTACCTGCAATACAAGGGTTGTGACGAGGTCGAGGTGGTTTATGCCGGAGCGGGCGAGCTTGCGGATGATATTATGAAAAGGATAGGGGGAAACAAGGAAGACGCGGACTTTTCGAATGTGCTGGTGCTGGCCTCAAAGAAGACCCTGGCTTCAGAAAGTTTTGCTGCGATAGTCGGCGCCAAGGGGGACAGAAAGCCGTATATAGCCGAGGTAGATACTGCAGGGCTTGACAGATGGTATGGCGAGAACAATGTCTCCACTGAACTGCCCGATATCAGGATCCTGTCCATGCTTGATATAGCCCTGGATTTCTTCGCGGGCAGGCAATTGCCCGATGTTTCTATAGTAAAAAGATGCGACAGGAAAAACAGGATAATAACCCTCGAGCCGGCGGCTGCTCCCGTTAATGTGGAAAAGCTTAGGGAAAAATACCTCCTGCAAAATGCCATTTTCCAGGAAATGGTCTGACCTCTTACCCTGCAACATCCAGCCTTATACCCACCCATACGCTTTTAGTTTGACAATATATACCTTTTTTGTTACTATTTGACTATAATCATGGCAATAGACACGATAACGCAAGGAGAATCGGCGATGGATCTCAAGAGCGCGTGGGATATGGGCACAAAAATGTACAATGAGGCGATGGGCCTCTTTTCGAACGACATGGGCATCGACCTCGGAACCGCGACGACCCTGGTATATTTAAAGAACCAGGGCATTGTTTTGTGCGAGCCGTCGGTCGTGGCCGTCCAGGCCGGCACCACGAACGTGCTGGCGGTCGGCGAAGAGGCAAAGCGCATGCTCGGCCGCACGCCCGGCAACATCATCGCCATACGCCCGATGCGCCACGGCGTCATCACAGATTTCGAGATCTCCGAAGCGATGCTACGCTACTTCATACAGAAGGTCAATAAATCCCGCCGCCTCGTCAGGCCCAGGATAGTCATCGCGGTCCCGTCCGGCATCACGGAGGTCGAGCGCAGGGCCGTCAAGGATTCGGCGCTCCACGCCGGCGCGCGCGAGGTATTCATGATAGAAGAGCCGATGGCGGCCGCGATCGGCGTAGGCCTGCCGATACAGGAACCGTCGGGCAGCATGATCATCGATATCGGCGGCGGCACGACCGAGATGGCTGTCATATCGCTGGCAGGCGTCGTCTTCTCGAAATCCGTGAGGGTCGGCGGCGACGAGCTCGACGAGGCGATCATCAATTATATCAAGAAGAACTACAACCTCATGGTCGGCGAGAGGACCGCTGAGGAGATAAAGATAAAGATCGGCAGCGTCTATCCGCTCGAAGAGGAATTGAAGATGGATGTCAGGGGCCGCGACCTCGTCGCGGGATTGCCGAAGACGGTGACCATCACGAGCGAAGAGGTCCGCGAGGCCATGTCCGAACCGATCGCGCAGGTCGTCGAGGCGGTCAGGATCACGCTCGAGAGGACGCCGCCGGAGCTTTCGGCCGACCTCATAGAGAAGGGGATAGTGCTGGCCGGCGGAGGATCGCTCCTGAGGGGCATCGACAAGCTCGTCTCGGAAGAGACGGGGCTGCCCGTCCACCTCGCCGAAGACCCGCTGACCGCCGTCGCGCTGGGTACCGGCAAGGTCCTGAGCGAGATCAAATACCTGAAGAAGGTCACTATAAGCCCGAGGATAGAGCGCTAAAAGTGTGCGACGACCAACCGCCAAGACACTTAAGACCCTCGCAGTATTCGCATTCCTCATCTTCGTAATAGTCACGTCCATAAACGCGCCTTCAGTTTTAAGGATAAAACTCACAGACGCGGGAAGCCCTGTCTTGAAGGCGTTCCGCGCTGTCCTGTCTTTTCCGTCCCGCCTTATACCTTTCTATTCCATGCGCCAGGACAATAAGGTATTGCGGGCCAGGGTGGACCTTCTGACACGCAAGCTCGAGGAAGCGAAGACGGTCAGCTATGAGAACGAGCGGTTGAAAAAGCTGCTTGAGCTTAAAAAAATAGCCCCGTTTTCCACAATCCCAGCCCAGGTCATAGGAAGGGACCCGTCCAACTGGTCCAACTCCATCATAATAGACAAGGGGTCGAGCCAGGGGATCAAACAGCAAAAGGGTGTCATGTCGGCCAGGGGGCTTGTAGGAAGGGTGGTCGAGGCGGGCAAGGATTCGAGCAAGATACTCCTCATCACGGACCCGAATTCGAGGGTGGGCGTGGTCATACAGCGCAACCGCCAGGGAGGGATGCTGATGGGCAGGCCTGACGGCAAGTGCAAGATGGTCTATATCGCGCTCGATTCCGACGCCAAGCCGGGCGATAAGGTCGTCACCGCCGGTTTCGGCGGCGTATTCCCTAAAGGCATACTTGTCGGCTACGTCATGAAGGTGGCGAAGGAGCCGGGCCGCCTCTACAAGTTCGCTATCATAAGGCCGGCCCAGGACCTGTCAAAGGTTGAAGAGGTGCTGTGCATACGCTAGGCCGCGTCCCCGTATATGCCACGATACTCGCCGCGCTCTTTTTCCAGCTGGCGCTCGGGCGTTATATAGCCATAGCCGGCGCGCAGCCTGACCTCGTCCTTGTCTTCGTCATATTCTTCTCCGTATTTCTGGGCGGCGGCCGGGGGCTTGAGACCGGAGTGGTCGCGGGGTTCATGAAGGACATATTCAGCGTTGACGTCTTCGGCACGAACGCGCTCGTATTGGGAGTGACGGGGCTTGCCGCGGGATACTTGAGCGCGAAATTCTTCAGGGAGTCGAAGAGGACGCATTTTTTCCTGACATTCTTCTTCGCGCTCTTCTCGATGGCGCTCACGTGGTCGCTGGCCCGGACACTTTCCGGGCCGCAGACGACAGGCCTGGCGGAATATTTAGCCGTCTCGGCGGTCCCCTCGAGCCTCTATACGGCGGCCGTTTCGGTCCCCGTCTTCCTGAAATGCATCGACCTCTACGGATTGCGCCGGGATGAGGAGTTTTTGTGAGGGATAGGATACTGACCGCCGCCATCTACGGCCTCTTTGCCCTGATCATGCTGGGCCTTTTTTATACGCAGGTCCTGAGGTACTTCCATTATTCGCGACTTTCCAAAAATAATGTTATCCGCATCATACCCATAGACGGGCCGCGCGGGGTCATATACGACAGGAACGGCGTCGCCCTCGTGACGAACCGCCTTTCGTTCGACGTGGCCGTTGTCTGCCAGGAATTGCGGGACGCGAAAGAATTGAGCGAACTTCTGACCCGCGCGCTCGGCGTATCCGGACAGGATATAGCGCGCGCCCTGGACAGGGCGAGCTTAAGGCCGTACGCCCCTGTCACGATCGTGGAGGATATCGATAAAGAGAAGGCCCTTATGCTGGATGAGGCGAGCTTCGACGTGGGCGGGCTCGTGATCGAGACGAGGTCGAGGCGATCTTATCCGTACGGCGAGACGGGCAGCCACCTTTTCGGTTACTTGAGCGAGGTCACTGAGCAGGAGCTCGAGCGGCTCAGGGATTACGGTTACAGGATGCGCGACCTCATAGGCAGGGCCGGGCTCGAAAAACACTACAACAGGTATCTCGCGGGTGTCGACGGCGGCGTGCAGATACAGGTCGATAACAGGGGCAGGCAGGCGAAGGTATTGGGGCTCAAGGAGCCGGAGAACGGCAAGGACCTTTACCTCACCGTTGATCTGGACCTGCAGCTAGCCTGCGACAAGATATTGAAAGGCAGGAAAGGCGCGGCCATCGTTCTGGACCCGCGGACGGGCGAGGTCCTCGCGCTGGCAAGCCGCCCGGCTTTCGACCCGAATATCTTCGTCCGGCCCGGCACTTCCGGCGAAAGGACGCGCTTATTGCGGGACAGAAGAGCGCATCCGCTCATCGACAGGGCGACGTCAGGGCTCTACGCGCCCGGCTCGGTCTTCAAGGTCGTCACCGCCAGCGCCGCGCTTGAAACTAGGAAGATAAACGCGCAGACAACTTTTAACTGCACCGGCAGTTACCGGCTCGGAAAGGCGCGGTTCAATTGCTGGAAGGAAAGCGGCCACGGCCCCCAGGATATAACAGCAGGCCTCATGAACTCCTGCAACGTCTTCTTCTACAACGCGGGCAGGCTCGCAGGCGTTGACGCCCTGGAGGCCTACGCGAAGCTCTTCGGGTTCGGCAAGCCGACCGGCATCGACCTGCCGGATGAAGCCGCGGGCATCGTCCCGGGCCGGCTATGGAAACGGTTGCGTAAAAATGAAGCGTGGTATGAAGGCGAGACCGTCAACTACTCCATCGGGCAGGGGTATCTTTTAGTGACGCCGCTCCA
>JAFGJL010000039.1 GCA_016929115.1 Candidatus Omnitrophota bacterium
ATCGGTAATCCTGGCGGGCATACAGATACCCGCCTCGATGGACTTTCGATAGTAAACCCCATACGAGCCCATAGGGCAAAGGCATGGAAAGCGGCAGGACCCGAAGGCGAAACACTTAATCATCCCGCCGCTCCTTGATCCACGTATAATAGCCGCTCGTCTCGACCCAGAAAACGCGCAGGTCGTCGGACGTGCGCGATATGCGCACGCGCTTTATAGCGTACACGTCGTCGTTCGGCTCGTGTATACCCGGATTCGTGCCGAACGCGCCGCGGTAGCCGGCTTCCTTCACAAGCTTCTTTATGCGCTCGTTGTAGGCGCCGAGCGGATAACAGAAATAATCGACCTTCTTCCCGAGGCCCTCTTCCAGTATCCTCTTCGACTCCTCCAGCTCCTTCTTGACCCCAGCGGTTCCGAGATCCGGGAGCCATACATGGCCCTTCGTGTGGCTTCCGATCGTGATGAGCCCGGAGTCGGACATCTCCTTAAGATCCTTCCACCCCAGCCACCCCCGCTCGCCTATCTTGCTTGTGATCATAAATATCGCCGCGGGGAACTTGTATTTTTTTAATACCGGATACGCGTACTTGTAATTATTGTAGGCGCCGTCGTCGAAAGTTATCGCCACGGTGCGCGGCGGTATCCTCTCCTTCTTCTCGAGGTAATCGATGACCTTGTCCGGCCCGACGACGTTGTAACGGTTCCTGTAAAGGTATTCCATCTGCTTCTCGAAACTTTTCGGCGCGACCGAGAGCTTGGTCAACCGCGCGTTATTGTCTATATAGTGGTACATCAGGACCGGCAGAACATACGCGTTCTTCAGGAAAAGGGACGCGCCCAGCGCAAGAGTTACGACAAGCGCCGCTATAAGCGCCGCCGTCCTTTTCCACGTCCATCCGGCCTTTTTCTTTTTGACATCCCTGTAGAGTTCGGTCACACCTTCACCCATCCTTTCCAACGTAAAATTGCGCTTCACGAACGATTGGCCGTTCTGCCCCAGCCGCTCGCGCAGGGCCGGATCGTCCAGAAGCCTGACGACGGACCCCGCTATGGCCTTGGCGTCCCCCACACCGGCCAGCAATCCGTTCACATTGTCTGTTACGATGTCGTTTATGCCGCCGACCGAGGACGCCACGCATGCCCTTCCCGAAGCAAGCGCCTCGAGAAGCCCTATGCCGAGCCCCTCTTTGACCGACGGGAAGACGAAGACATCCATGATCGACAGGAACTTATGCGTGTCGACATTGGCGCCGATAAAACGGACCGACTTCTCGATGCCGAGCGATCCCGCCTGCGCCTTCAGCGCCGCCTCGTCGGGCCCGTTGCCTATGATAAGCGCCTGCGCGTCCGGCCTTTTCTTAAGGACTTCGGCCATGGCAGCTAGGAAAAACTCCTGGCCCTTGACCGGCGAAAGCCGGCCTATGTTGCCGGCGACAGGCCCTTCGTTGAGGCCGACCGATCTTTTAAGGTCGGCCATCTCGGCCGGTGTATATGTCCGCGAGAACTGCTCCAGGTCTATGCCGCTATAGATGAGCGCTATCCTGTCCTTGCGCACGCCGAGGTCGTCCTCCAGGTGCGCCTTCACGGCTTCGCTTATCGCGATGACCTTGGCGCCCCATGTATCGAATAGGCCCCTCAGCCGTTTCTTGAAATAACCGTGGCATGTCGTGACGAACGGCACACCGGTTATAACTGAAGCTATCGCGGCCACGACCTGCGATACCCTCGTATGCGCATGGATGATGTCGATCTTCTCTTTTCGCACGATCCGCGCGACCTGCAGGGCCGCGATGATCACTTTAGGGCTCAATTCCGATTTTGTCCTGATATTTATCTTGCGGTGAGCAATACCTGCCCCGGCAAGTTCGGCCTCAAGGTCCCCCCCCGCCGAGGCGACGACGCATTCGAATTTCCTCGCCTTAAGCGCCCTGGAGACCAGGGAGACGTAGTTGGCGATGCCGCCTATATTAAGATGGGTTGTTAACTGCAGTACTTTCATTCTTGTGTTCCGGTTCCTTTGCCAAGAACGGCTTCATCGCCCCAAAGACCTCGCTCACGGTTATCTTCCGCATGCATTTGTGCTCCCTGGAGCATGACGGTTTATAGCACGGGCTGCAGTCAAGGCCTTTCTTCATGACGATGCATCTCTCCGCCGGCGCTACGTGCCTTGAAGGGTCCGTAGGTCCGAAGAGCGCTATGAACGGCGTCCCGACCGCGGCGGCGATATGCATCGGCGCGGAATCGGGCGTCAGGAAGACCTTAAAATGCCTTATGAGGCACGCGAGCTCCAAAAGCGACGTCCTGCCGGCCGCCACTATCGGTTTCGACCTGGCGCGGCGCGCTATCGCCTGCGCGAGCGCCTCATCCTCCTTAGAGCCGGTAAGCACGACCCTCATATTGAACTCGGACGCGATCCTGTCGGAAAGGTCCGCTATGTATTCAGCGGGCCAGTTCTTCGTCGCCCACCTTGATGAGGCCCTTACATGTATGCCGACGACTCCCTGCGAGATCGTCACCCAGTTCTCCTTCAGCAAGTCCAGAGCGTGCTTTTCGTCGGCCGCGGACGGCCACAGCTCCAGGCCCTCGTCCTGTGCCTTGATGCCGGCCATCTTCAGGACCCTGAACTGGTGCTCGACGGGGTTCAGGTACGGAGCGTCGTTCTTTATCCGCCTGTTCAGGAGGCGCGAGAATTTCCCGTTATCGTAACCGTAGCGCGCCAGCGCGAAGCTCATGAATGCCAGGAGGTGGCTCCTGCGGTTGTTCTGGAGGTCTATCACTATGTCGAAATTTTCCTTGCGCAAGGCCTGCGCCAGGCGCAGTAGGCCTTTCAGGCCCTTGTCCCGGCCCTTGAGATCGCAGACTATCCTGTCGTCCGCGTACGGGCATCGGTCCAGGATCTCGCGCGACTGCAGCCCGACAAGAACCTTGATGACGGCATCCTTGAACTTCCGCCTGATCGCCCGCAGCGACGGAACGGCCAATATCACGTCTCCGACCGCGCTCATCTTTATGACAAGGACGCGCGCGACCTTGAGCGCCTCTTCATAGACGGCCATTGTCCTCGCCGTCATCTTCCCGACCTCGAACTCCTCCTCGGCCCGCTTGCGCCCGTCTACGGCAAGCTCCTCCCACAGCTTCCTGTCCTTGTAAAGCGCCAGTATCTTCTGCGCCATCCCCTTCGGATCGCCTGCCTCGCACAGAAGGCCCGTCTTGCCGTCCTCGACTATATCGACCACCCCGCCCACCCTCGTCGCGACTACCGGCACGCCAGAGGCTTGCGCCTCTACGATGGAGCGGCCGAACGCTTCAGGCGTGACCGTCGCGGAGACGAGGACGTCGAGTTCCTTCATGACCGCGGGCACGTCCTCGCGGCTGCCGAGGAATTCCACCGTCCCCGCAAGGCCAAGCCGCCGTATCAAGAGTTCGAGGTCCTCTTTATACTTCTCCTTCGGCGCGCTCCCCGCTATCACAGCCCGAAGGCGCGGTATCTGCCGGTTCAGGACAGCGACCGCCTTTATGAAATCGGCGTGGCCTTTCAGCGGTGTGATCCTCGAGACCATTCCGACCGTGAATCCCTGCGCCTTGTGTGTCGAGGTCTCCCTGTAGGTGAACGCCTCCATGTCGACGCCCCGCGGTATAAGCCGTATGCGCTCGAACGGGACGCCGAAATTAGAGACCATGTGCTTAGCCATGATGTTCGATGCCACGATGACGTACTTGCCCCAGCCCATCACCTCGCTCAGCGGATGCTTCTTGTAGTAGCCGTGTGCTGTCGTGATGAAGACCGTGCCCGTCATCCGGCACGCCCAGAACGCGATCATCGCCGGCACGCGCGAGCGGGCATGCACGATATCGATATCGTGCTTGCGGATGATGTCCGCGACGGCCCTCGCCATGCCGAAGAAGGTAAAGATGTCTTTTTTGCCGACAGGCAGGCTGTAATGAACGGCGCCCATGGCGTCGAGCTGGCGCACGAGCCGGCCGCCTCCTGAGACCACGACCGTCTTGTGGCCGTGGCCTACAAGATAGCGGGCAAGGTCGACCGTCCCGGTCTCAACCCCGCCGACATCAAGGCTTGGTAATATCTGCAATATGTTCATACTTGTGCACCGCGTAGGTGATCCTGCTAGTCCACCGCGTAGGTGGTTGTGCTTGTCCACCTACGCGGTGGACATGGCTAGATCAATCTGCCCACCGCTTCCAATATCTTCTCCTTATCGTCGATCTTCCTGACCGGCGACTTATCGCTCAGCGCGTCTTCCATCATCCTGAAGAGCCCCTCGGACGACGCTATCCTGATATAACCGTTCTTCTCAAGCCCGAGAAGCATGCGTTCGTGCTTCGTGGCGGAGCCGGCCTTATTATCGAGAGAGAAGACGACCGTCTTCTTGCCCGAGCTTATAGCCTCGGATACCATAGAGACCGACTCGCCCGACACGACGACAAGCGTCGCGAGACTTAGTATGCCGGGCAGCACCTCTTCGCTGTTCTTCTCGTTCGCTATTACGAGAAGCTTACACGTGGGGTCGTTCCCAAGACGCTCTTTAAGCAGGCGCTCCACCTCGGCCGATGTCCTGCGCGACGTCGTGGCGACGATGTCGGCGTCGTGCTCGGCGCAGAAACGCTTTACGGCGCTGACAACGCCTTCCATTATACGCGGCGTGAGCGAAAATTCAGGATTGTCGCCTCCTACCAGGAGCCCGACGACCGTACTCCTCTCTATGCCGGCATACCGCCGCACCCTTTCCCCTGCCGAGCGGAGCGTATCGGCCTCGGCCAGGTTGGGCGCCAGCGTAGTCACGACAGTACGCTTCGATACGGCCGGCCTGTCATGCTCTGGGACTATCGCGAGATCGAACTTCCCCGCGCCGATGAGTGGGCTCGGCTTCATCACGATGACGTTCTTCGCGTTATTCTCCTTGGACATGAACACATTGGCCGGCGCGACGGACGAACCGCACGAGACGACAAAATCCGCGTACGTCATCATCAATTTCCTGTAGGCCTCCTCTTCGAGGCACGCCCTCATGCACATCATGCATCCGTGGCAGCGCCAGCTCGCGAAACGGCTGCACACGGAAAGCGCCGCCTTCGCGAGGGCATTCTTATATTTCACTTCAACGACCACGATCTTCGTGTCGTCCGCCTTATAACCCTGGCCGGTCCTGCGCTTGCGGAGCGCCTCTGCCACGGCGAGTGACTGGTTGAGATGGCCTGCTTTGCCGTCGCTCAACACGAGCACGGTCCTCACCGGAGTGGACTTCCACCTCTTATGGAGCCACAGCCATTGGTCCGGATATTTCCTTACATAGGCCTCGAGAAGCGACATATAAGACTGCACGGCCTTGCGTATCTCGCCTTCTCCGGCTTCTTTAGGCACCTCTATGTACTTTTCGAGATAGACCTTATGGTACGGACCGCCAGTCCGGACTATGAAGTTCGGCAGGATGATGCAACCGGTGTGCGAGGCCATCTCCATAGCGCCTGAATGGGTCGACGTGGGCCTGCCGAAGAAATCGACGAAAACGCCGTTCTTGCCCGCATCCTGGTCGGCGAGAATACCGACAATGCCGCCGCCCCTCAGGGCCTTGAGGATATCGCGCGTCTCCATCCCCTTCCTGACGACCTTGCACCCCTTGGATTCCCGCAAGGCGTTCAGTAGCTCGTTCAACCGCCTCATCTTCTGCTCCCGCACCAGGACCAGTATGGGAAAGCCTATGATCGCGCTCGTCAGGCTTAAAAGCTCCCAATCGCCGAAGTGCGCTGTAAGCAGGATACAGCCCCTGCCCGACTTGGCGGCGTCCCGGATGGACTCCAGGTTGATGATCTCGACGTATCTATCTCTGTAAGCCTTGTTGACCTTCGTGAGATTGAGGACTTCCATGAAGGTCTGGACCATGTTCTGGTAGACCTTCTTCGTTATCCGGCGCAGCTCGCGCGGAGACTTCTCGGCCGCGAACGCCGACTTGAGGTTGGCGTACGCGACTAGCCGCCGCTTCCTGTTGACCATGAAGGCGATCGTCCCGAAGCGCCTCCCGAGCCAGAGCGAGGCGCTTATGGGGACGAACGAAAAGATGACGTTAAGACATCTTACGAATATACATGCTATGTAATCGAGCACGCAGGTTCTCCTTACCGCTTACGATATCAAGTTCGACAGCAAGCACAGCGACCGGGTAGCCGGCGACCGAGAGGGCCAACCGCTGCAATTTGACCGCGTCCTTTTCCGTAGTGACGAGCATATCGAATTTCCGCTCGTCGCATCTGCGGCCGATGCGGTCCATGTCCTTCTGCTTGTAATCGTGATGGTCGCAGAAGACCACATGTTCCAGCACGACGGCGCCGAGGCGCTTTACGGTGTCCTCAAAATATTCCGGGTCGCCGATGCTCGAGAAGAGTATGACGCGTTTGCCGCCGAGGTATTCGAGGCCCAGGTCCCTCTTCGTCTTCACCTCGTAAAGGCGGCTCGGTTTATGGACCGCCTCCAGGAACATCATCTCTTTATTGAGTTTCCTCAGTTCCTCCTTCATCGCGCCGACGCCTGTCGCCGCCTTGTTGATCTTGGTGAACACGGCTATGTCCGCCCTGCCCAGTTCCTCTCTCGGTTCCCGCAGTATCCCGCGCGGGAAGAGGTGGCCTGCCAGAAGAGGATTGCCCGCGTCGATGAGGACGATGTCGAGGTCGCGCCTCAGCTCCCAATGCTGGAAGCCGTCATCCAGTATCGCGGCTTCGCAGCCGTAGAGCTTTATAGCCCTGTGCGCGCTCTTCACCCGGTCCTCTCCAACAAGCACCGGGATATCGCCGAGGTTGTTCTTCAGCATCGCCTGCTCGTCCCAGCCATAGCCGCGTATCAGGACGCAAGAATTCTTCCTGAGCTCGTCCGCCATCATGCGTGCAAGGGTCACCGTAAAAGGCGTCTTGCCGGTCCCGCCGAGCGTCAGATTCCCGACGCTGATGACCTTCATGGGGACCTTGTTCGTCTTGAAGATGCCGAAGGTGTATAAGAGCTTGCGGACCCAAAGGGCGGCGCCGTAGGCGACTGACCCAAGGGACAGCAGCGCCTTGACCGGCTCGTATATCGGGCCGCTCCTCCTGTCCGTCATGATCGAATAGATAAAATTTTTCATTCTTTCCTAGAACCAAGGACCAAATCTGCTATCGCCTCTATATTTTTACCCGTCGCCCCGCGGTTCTCCGCAACGGTCCTCTTCGCATTCGCGCCCAGCGCCTGACGCGCAGGCTTATCCCGCAGCAATCTCCGGCATTCTTCAAGAAGGCCCGCCGGACCATCGACCTGGACAGCTCCCCCGTTATTTACGAACGAAGCCGCTATCGCCTTGAAGTTGAACATGTGCGGCCCGAATATGATGGGTTTTTCGAAAAGCGCCGGCTCTATCGGGTTCTGGCCTCCGTGTTTTACGAGGCTGCCGCCTATAAAGACGAGGGTAGCTACAGAATAGAAATCCTTGAGATGCCCGATCGTGTCGAGCACCAAAACATCAGACGCTTTGACGCCTTGGCACTTTGACACCCTGACCGGCTCGAAGCCCGCGCCCCTTACCGCCTTCTCGACATCGGCAACGCGGGTGATGTGCCTCGGAGCGACCAATAGCCTCAGGTCCGGGAATTCCCCGGTCAGCGTTTTATAGGCGCTGATGACGGCATCCTCTTCCCCATCATGCGTGCTTCCGGCGACAAAAAGCTCTTCGCCCGGCTTCAGCCGTACAGACGGAACCGGCGCGCCTGCCTTCGTATCGCCGGCCGCGTCGAACTTCATGCTGCCTGTAATACGCACCTTGCCGGCCGCCGCCCCCATCTCGATGATCCTCTCCGCGTCAAGGTCGCTCTGCATGCAGAAACGGCTTATCCCGGACAAGGTCCGTTTCAGGAAAGGTCTCGCCAGCTTGTATTTGCCGAACGACCTGTCCGATATCCTGCCGTTTATGATGATAGACGGCACCTTCTCCCTGGACAGCTCCCTCAGCACTCCCGGCCATATCTCGGTCTCCACCATTATATAGACAGAGGGCTTCACCATATTCACAACGCGTCTTGCTATGAAACTCAGGTCCAGCGGGAAATATATCACGGCCGCGTATTGCGAAAACTCCCTTTTCGCCAGGTCATTGCCCGTCTTCGTTATCGTCGAAAGGACGATGGGCCTGCCCGGGAACCTTTCCTTCAGTTGCGGGATAAGGCTTTTGCAGAGCGCGACCTCTCCCACGCTCACCGCCTGTATCCATATTGCGCTTTTAAAGTATTCGAGCGTCGCGAGCGTCACCGGGTCGTATTTGCCGAACCGCTGCAAAAAGTCCCTGTGCATCTTCCCCTTGAATATCAAGGCCGGCAGGTAGAATAGCGAGAATATAAGGAACGCTATGTCGTATAGCATCTTTGTTCTCTTTCGAAAATTTTTCGGGTCAGCCAAGCATGGGGCCTTTGGGGTACTGCCTCCGCTTGCCGCTCGCTCAGATTTGCCATCTTCGCTCGCTGTGGAAAAAATTTTGACGGTGAAGCCTAAACCGGCATAAGGTGTCAAAATTTTTTACAGTCGCTCCGGCAGATACCCCAAAGGCCTTTTCCTGCCCGAAAAATTTTCTCATATCACCCGTCCGTTTACGCATCGATAGTGACCAGTTTTCAAAAGAGACGCAGCGCGACTTTCGGGGTGGTCCCCGAGAAGCCCAACCCCGAGCGGGGACCACCCCTACGCCCTCGGATGCGCTTTGTCGTACACGGCCTTCAGCCGCTCCATCGTCACGTGCGTATATATCTGAGTCGTCGACAGGTTCATGTGCCCGAGAAGCTCCTGGACACTCCGCAGGTCCGCGCCGCGGTCCAGAAGATGCGTCGCGAACGAATGCCTGAGCGAGTGCGGCGATATCTTCTCCTCTATCGCGCAGACGCGTATGTATTTGTCAACGATGCGGCGCACGCTCCTGTCGGTTAGGCGCGTGCCGTTCTTGTTGAGGAATACGGCGTGCTTGTCCTTCGCCCTCGCCTTCTCCGCGGCGCGCTTATCCAGGTATTTTCTTATGGCCGTCAGGGCCGTGTCGCCTATCGGCACCATGCGCTCTTTGGCGCCCTTGCCGAGGACCTTGACCACGCCGCTTATAAAATCGACGTCGTCGGAGTCTATCCCCACAAGCTCGCTCACGCGGATGCCCGTCGAATAGAGCGTCTCGAAGATGGCCCTGTCCCTCAGGCCCGGCACCGTCTCCGCGTCCGGAGAAGTGATGAGCCTTTCGACCTTGTTGACGTCGAGGAACTTCGGCAGTTTCTTGTCAAGCTTCGGCGTCATTATAGCGGTTATGGGGTTCGTCTTTATATGCCCCTCGCGGTACAGGAACCTGAAGAACGTCCGTAAAGTGGCGAGCTTTCTGGCGACCGTCCGTTTCGAGTAGTTCTTCGAGCGCATCTCGGCCAGAAAACGCCGCAGCGCCAGATGGTCCACTCCGGCGATATCCTTATCGCCCAGGAACTCGGCGAACGAGGCAAGGTCGACCGCGTAATTGGTCACCGTGTGCTTCGAGACGTTCCTCTCGACCTTGAGGTAATTTATGAATTTCTCTATATATCGTTCCATATGCCTTGGGGCGAGGATCGTCTAAGCCTCGGCAGGACCGGCCTTCGCTTCGGGCACCTCTTTTTCCGGCAGCTTCCTTGTGATGTATGTGCACTTAGGGTAACGCGTGCAACCGTAAAAAGCGCCCCTGCGGGAGCGGCGCAGCACGAGCTCGCCGTCGCAGCCCGGGTTCGGGCACTTGACGCCGCTCGTGATGGACTTGGCGTGTTTACAGGCGGGGTAGCCGGAGCAGCTCATGAACTTGCCGCGCCTGCCCCATTTTATGACCATCGGCCGGCCGCAGAGCTCGCAGAGCTCGCCTGTCGGGACCGCTTCCTTCTTGACGTCCTTCATGTCCAGCCGCGCCTTCTCGACGGAATGTATGAACGGTGAATAGAAACTCCTGAGCGTTATAAGCCAGTCGACGTCGCCCTCCTCGATACCGTCAAGCTCGCTCTCCATCTTCGCGGTGAACTCGACGTCGAGGATCTTCGGGAAATGCTCCGTGAGAAGCCGCGTGACGATGCCGCCGAGCTCCGTCGGCTTGAAATACCCGGATTCGCGTATGACATAATCGCGGGAGATGATCGTATGTATGATGGGCGCGTAGGTGGACGGCCGTCCGATACCGAGCTCTTCGAGCGCCTTGACGAGCGTGCCGTCCGAATAGCGTGGCGGCGGCTTGGTGAAGTGCTGGCCCGGAAAGAGCTCCAGAAGGTCGAGCGGCTCGTCCACGGAGAGCTCGGGCAGCGTTGCCTTGGCCTCGTCCTCCTCCTTATCCTTATCCGCCTCATAGACCGCCGTGAAGCCGTCAAAGACGATCTTGGTGGCGCTCGCCTTGAAGATGTAGTCGCCGGCCTTGATGTCGACGCTCGTGACGGCATAGACGGCCTCGCTCATCTGGCTCGCGATGAAGCGCCTCCAGATAAGCTGATACAGCTTGAGCTGGTCGGGCGTGAGGTACTCCTTCACCGAATTCGGGTCCCTCAACGGAAGCGTCGGCCGGATAGCCTCGTGCGCCTCCTGGGCCGTCTTCTTCGACTTGTAGACATTGGGGCGCTCCGGATAATACTTCTTGCCGTACTCCTCGAGTATGAAATGCTTCGCGTCCGCCTGGGCATCCTTGGATACCCTCACCGAATCGGTCCTCATGTATGTGATGAGGCCGACCGATCCTTCCTTGCCGAGCTCTACGCCCTCGTAGAGCCCCTGCGCCACATGCATCGTCTTTGAGGCCGGGAACCTCAGCTTGTTGAACGCGTCCTGCTGCAGCTTTGACGTCGTGAACGGCGGGTACGGCTTCTTCCGCTTCTTCGACTGGCGTATTTCTCCTACAATAAACCTCTCCTTTTTGAGCGCCTCGACTATATGATCGGCCTCGTGCTTGGCGTGTATCTCGAGGGCCTTGCCCTTGTGCTTATCGAGTTTCGCCCTGAACTTCGCCTTCGGCTCGTCCGCCTTGCGCTTCAGGTCCGCCTCGATGTCCCAGTATTCCTTGGCCCTGAACTTCCTTATCTCCTCTTCCCGCTCGACGACAAGCCTGACCGCCACCGACTGCACCCTCCCGGCGCTCAAGCCCCGCGATACCTTCTTCCACAGAAGCGGGCTGAGCGTATAGCCGACGAGCCTGTCGAGTATGCGCCGCGCCTGCTGGGCGTTGACAAGCTTCGTATTGATATCCCTGGGGTGCTTGAACGCCTCGCGGACAGCATGCTCGGTGATCTCGTCAAACTCTACTCGCTTGAACTTCCTCTTGCCGTTATCGAGCGCATTCCTTATGTGCCAGCAGATCGCCTCCCCCTCGCGGTCCGGATCGGCAGCCAGATATACGGTCCTCTCGCCAGCCTCCTTCTTGAGGGTCTCGAGGTGCTTCTTGCGCTCCGGGATGACTATGTATTCCGGCTTGAAATCATGCTCCACTTCGATGCCGAGACGGCTCTTCGGCAGGTCCATGATGTGGCCCATGCTCGATACGACAAGGTAGTCGTGGCCCAGGAACTTATTGATCGTCTTCGCCTTCGCCGGCGATTCGACTATAACGAGATTTTTGCTCATACCTTTTAACCCGCCTTTCGCACGAACTGCTTTCCGGGCATCTCCCTTACGAGATGCTTCAATTGAAGTTTCAGTAAAACGTCCGCCGCCTTCTTCAATCCTACATTCGCCTTGTTTACGATATCGTCTATATAGAGCGGCTCGTCCGATAGCGTCCTGTAGACCGCCCGCTCGTCCTCGGTGAGGCTGTTATATACGTAGGCCTTCGTCTTCCTGGCTATCTCGCCGTCCTTCTTAGCCTTTGCCGCGCCGGCGAGCGGTCTTATCTCCGTTATCTTGAGCTCCTCCAGGATGTCGTCCACGCTCTCTACAAGCCTTGCGCCGTCCTTGATGAGGCGGTTCGCGCCGGAACTTGTTGCCGAAGATATCTTGCCGGGCAGCGCGAAGACCTCGCGGCCCTGCTCGGCGGCAAGGTCGGCGGTGATGAGCGCGCCGGAATCTTTCGCCGCTTCCACGACGAGGACGCCGAGCGACAGGCCGCTTATGATGCGGTTACGCATAGGGAAATGGTACGCCAGCGGTTCCTCCGCGTCCTCGAACTCGGTCACCACGGCGCCTGCGGCGGCGATCTCTTTGTACAATTTCGCGTTCTCCGGCGGATAGATATGGCCGTGGCCGCTGCCCATGACCGCGATCGTCCTGCCCTTCGCTTTCAGCGCGCCGCGGTGCGCCGCCGAATCTATGCCGCGCGCCATGCCGCTGACGACCGTTATGCCGTGCGACGCCAGTTCGTAGCCGAACTTCTCGCTCATCTCGAGGCCGTACAGCGTGGCCCTCCTCGAACCGACTATGGCCACCGCCATCGCGTCCTGCTCTGAAAACGAGCCGTTCACATATAGGGCCTTAGGCGGATCATAGATGTTCCTGAGGCCCTTCGGATATTCCCTGTCGTTTATGCCTATCTTTCGTATCATAAGCGAGTCTTCATTTTTCCGGCGGCTTCAGCGCTTCTATCTTTATGGAATCCAGCACGCGCTTCGCCATCTGCTCGCCCCGTGGGCCGCGGTGGACTATGAACAGGAACCAGAGCTTCGAACCTCCGTCGACCAGTATCAGGCACCGGAATTCTTCCTTCAATTTCACCGGGTCCCTGAACGAGCCCGAGAAGAGCAGCCCCTCCATCCCCGATCTTTCCGCGGGCGTCTCGGAGTAAGCGAACTCGGCGCATCCCTGTCCCTCGAACGACTTCTGCATCGCCGCGATGGCCGACCTGCCTTCGCGCTCCGGCGTGGCGGTGATGCCCTCGCGGTAATAAAAGAACGAGTAGATCATCGCGAGGTCGCCGGCGCCTTCCATCTTGTAGAGCTCCATATCCCGGAGCGAGGGGCTCAGGCCCTCTCCGGCGGCTGCCGCGACCTTCTTCATCGCTGCCGGCGATTCCATCGAGAACCCCGACCAACCCAGGCGGTACCTCTTCCAGTCAACGGGTTTGGTCAATTCCCTGACGATGATGCCCGCCCCGACCGCTACCGCTATGGCAAAGACCGAGATGGCCAGCGCTATATGCGCCTTTTTAACTTTATGCTCCCCTGCCGGCGCCTTTCGGAACTCATCCCAATATTTTTCGGAGGCCGAAAGCTCTTTGCGCTCCAGAGGAAGAAAATCGCATTTAAAACAGACCTTAAACGACTCGTCGTATTCGGTCAGGCAACGGGGGCAGACATTCACGGCCTTCGTAGCGGCCGGCTTTGCAGACGCGGCAACGCCCGGATGCGCCTCCGAGGCCTTCTCTTCGGCGCTCAATATCTCGATGAGCCTGCCGCCGCATTTCGCTATGTGGCCCCTCAATCCGGCCTCGTCATCGCAATGATACGTTCCGGAAAACTCCTTATCGCCGATCGCCCACTTATATCTATATTCTTTCACGCTTAGGCCGCAGCCAGTTCCCGGCCGGGGCGGGAACATCTTTTTCGATTCCCACAGTTCCCGCCCCGGCCGGGAACTGGCTATCATTTATACTTATGAAAGATCAGGCCGAAAACCGTCCAACTCCCTACGATTATCACGAGGCTTGCCGCGCCCAGGTTCAATATGAAGAGGTTCCTGTCGATCGCGGCCTTCTCACGCCTGAAGAGCTCGATCATATACTCGTCATCCGAAAGCCTGAAAAAAGACCTCGACTTCATCCGCTTTTCGATTATCTCTTTCGCCCGCTTCTCCACCGCCGCAGAGCGCCTCATCATGGGTATGCCTATCAGCGCGTAGTTGAATGTTATGACCGCGAGAAGCGTTATGCCGATCCATATCCGGCTTTTGCGTGTCATGACCCTTTCGCCGCCTCCCTCTTGGCCCTTTCCGCCTCTACTAGCTTCACTATCTCTTCCACCGTCTGCTCGACCGTCAGCTTGCCTGTATCGATAGCGCAGTCCGCCTTCGCGTAGAACGGCGCGCGCTTTGCCATGAGATCCCTTATCTTGCGCTTGGGGTCTTCCACGTTCAGGAGCGGCCGGTGCTTGTATTTTTTTGTGCGCTCGAATATCGCTTCCTCGTCCGCCACCAGGCATATGACTACGCCGTTGGACTTGAAGAACGCCATGTTCTCTTCCCGCAGGACCGCGCCCCCGCCGGCATCGATGACCTGCCCGTCCAGGCACGAGATATCCCTTATCACGGCGCTCTCCACTTCGCGGAAATAGTCCTCCCCGCTTTTCGTGAAGATCTCGTTTATGGTGCGGTTCTCCTTGCGCTCTATGAGCGTATCGGTAGAGACATAACGCATCTTAAGGCGATGCGCGAGCTTCGTCGCGATAGTAGTCTTGCCGCTGCCCATAAAGCCGATGAGTACGATGTTTCGCACGCTAACTCCAGTTCCAGCGTAGAGCGTTTAGCGGATAGCGTATAGTTGAAATTTTGTTTTTCCTAAACGCTATACGCTCTACGCTATACGCTAAAATCTACGCACCTGCTTTACGTATCCCTTGAAATTGCGCTTCATCTCGTCGACCGAATCGCCGCCGAACTTCCCGAGCATCGCGTTGGCGATCTCTATCGCTGTCACGGCTTCGCCTATGACGCCGGCCGCCGGCACGGCGCACACATCCGAGCGCTCCACCGTAGCCTTTATCGGCTTCTTCGTCCTGATATTGACGCTCGCGAGCGGCCTCCTCAATGTCGATATAGGTTTCATCGTCGCGCGGATGATGATGTCCTCGCCGTTCGTCATGCCGCCCTCGATGCCGCCGGCATTGTTCGTCTTCCGGTAAAAACCCTTCTTTTTGTCATAAAATATCTCGTCATGCACCAGCGAGCCCTTCAGGCCGGCGGCGCCGAAGCCCATGCCGAAGCTGACGCCCTTCACTGCCGGGATAGAGAGCATCGCGCTGGCCAGGGCCGCGTCTATCCTGCGGTCCCATTGCGCGTAGCTTCCCAGGCCGGCCGGCGCGCCCTGCACGATGACCTCGAAGATCCCGCCGAGCGTGTCGCCCGCCCCCATCGCCTCATCGATCGCCGCGCACATCCTGCGCGACGCGTCCGGATCGGCGCACCTTACGGGCGACCTCTCGGAGGCCGCCACGATCTGGCTGAAGCCGAGCCCTCTCGGCCGCGCGCCCACGGCGCCGATGACCGTTACGTGGCTCGCGACACGTATGCCGAACTCCGCGAGCAATATCTTTGAAAGCGCGCCGGCGCCGGCGCGCGCCGCGGTCTCCCGCGCGCTCGCGCGCTCGAGGACATCGCGCGCGTCGTCCAGGCCGTATTTCAGCATTCCCGCCAGGTCTGCGTGGCCGGGCCTCGGCTCGAAGACCGCGGGCAGCTTATCTATGGAATGGTCGGCGTTCTTTATCATGAGCGCGACCGGGCTTCCGATCGTCTTTCCTTTGCGCAGGCCGGAAAGGACCTCGGCGGCGTCGGACTCTATCTTCATCCGCCTGCCGCGGCCGTAGCCGAGCATCCGCCGCGCCAATTCGCCGTTTATGATCTTCTCTTTTACCGCCAGGCCGGCCGGCAGACCGTCCACGATCGTAAGCATGCACTTCCCGTGCGACTCACCGCTTGTTAAGTAGCGCAGCATAATGTCCTCCGAATTTTACTTCGTAAAATTCGTCCCGAGGTTGCGACGAATAGGAGCAACCGAGGGACTTACAATATCCCCCGAAACACGAACGCCAGTATCTTATCCCCGAAAAATATCGCGGCCAGGGCCGCCATGGAAAGATACGGCCCGTACGGGACGTATTCCTCGTTGCCCTGCAGTTTCACCTTTATACCATGGACCAACCCGAAGAAAGGCGCTATGAAAAAAGCGAGCAAGGTCAATTTCCAACCCAGAAAGGCGCCTATCATCGCCATCAGAAATGCATCACCCTCGCCCATGGCTTCCTTCTCGAACAGGAACTTTCCAACCGCGCCCACGAAGTACATCACGATGCCGCCGGCAAGGATACCGAGGAGCGAATCGACCAGCGCCTGGATCCGCATTGCCCTCCCCATGATATCAGGAAAGCCGACGGAAAACAGGGGCCCGAGCACAAGGCCGGTCACCGTTATGTGGTCGGGTATCGTGCGCTCCGCGAAATCGATGAACGTCGCTACGATGAGCCCGGCCGACAGCACGGAATAGGCTAAGAATTTCGGGCTGAGACCGAACGCCAGAAAGAGCGCCAGCAATATCAGGCCGGTGATCGCCTCTACCAGAAGATAGCGGCGCGATATCGGCAGCTTGCACGACCTGCATCTTCCGCGCAATATGCAGAAGCTTACGATAGGGATGTTGTCATACCATTTGATCGGCGCGCCGCACTGGGGGCACCGCGACCTGGGGCTCACTACCGACTGGCTTTTCGGTATGCGGTGGATGCAGACGTTCAGGAAACTGCCTATTATCGTCCCGACGATAAAGACCAGTATTGCTATTATCATATATTGCTCCGGTTTTAGCTCTTAGCTCATGGGTCATAGCTCATAGAAAAATCAGGCCTATGAGCTATCAGCTAAGAGCTACGAGCTGACCTTATCGCTTCACGAAGCGCCTTTCGCATCACGTCAACCGGCGCTTTTTTGCCCGTCCATATCTCGAAAGCTATGACGCCCTGGTATAGCAGCATGCCCAGCCCCGTCACAGCGTGGAGTTTCTTTTTCGTCGCCTCTTTCACGAGGCCCGTCGCCGGCAAATTGTAGATGATATCGTACACGTAAAGCCCCGCATGGAGCTCCGCCGCGTCGACGGGCAGCGGGTCCGACTCTTTCATGCCTACCGGCGTGGCGTTTATGAGAAGGTCGCTCTCGGATAAGGCCTTTGCCGCGTCGGCGGGCCCGACAGCGCGGAACCGCTTCTCGTCATAAAATTTGCGGTAATGGCTTCTCAGGCCCTCCAGCTTCGCGGCGTCGATATCGGTCACCGCTATCGTTTTCGGCCCGTTACCGAGATACATGGCGATGGCTGTCGCCGCGCCGCCGGCGCCGAGGATGAAGATACGCCTGCCTTCAGGCGCGAACTTCAGGTCCTCCACGAGCGAGCGGTAAAAACCCGCGCCGTCAGTGTTGAAACCGTTGGGCTTGCCGTCGATGACCTTGATGGTGTTGATGGCGCCCAGCCGCCTGGCGTTCTCATCCAGCGTTCCGTGTCTTTCGACGTATCCTTTGGCCGCTATCTTGTGCGGTATGGTGATGTTCAGGCCCGCTATTTTTTTCGACTCCAGTCCCCGCAGGAAAGCGTCGAGGCCGGCCGGCGGCACCTCGTAGGCCGAGTACTCGGCCTCCATGCCGAGCGCGCTGAACGCGGCGTTCTGCATCACCGGCGAGAGCGAATGCTTCACCGGATACCCGATTATCCCGTAGAGCTCTTTTGCCATATTTTTACGAAAAAGTCCGTTGAATCACTTCTTGACCCAACGGACACGCGCGTCCCGGCGCAGGCGGCCTATCTCTTAGGCCGGGCAAGCCTGTTCATCGCGTTGACATACGCCTTGATGGACGCCTCGATGATATCCGTGCTCGCTCCCCTTCCGGAAACGACGCCTTTCTTGGATGAGATCTTGACCGAGACCTCGCCGAGGGCGTCCTTGCCGCTGGTGACGGACCGTATCTGGTAGTCCAGGAGCTTTCCCTTCATTCCGGTGATCTTATCGATGGCCTTGTAGCAGGCATCGACAGGCCCGTCGCCGCTGGAGGTGCTTTCCAGCGTCTTATTATGGGACTTGATCCTTACATTAGCGGTCGGCTTGATCTGGTCGCCCGACGTGATGTAGAAATGGGCGAGGGAGAACGTCTCGGGGATCTTGCGTATCTCCTCATCGACGATCGTCTGGAGGTCCTCGTCGAATATCTCCTTCTTCTTGTCGGCAAGGACCTTGAACTGGTCGAACGCCTTTTCAAGCTGCGCTTCGCTCAGGGAATAGCCCATGCCCTTCAGCCGCTCGTGAAAAGCGTGCCTGCCCGAATGCTTGCCCAGGACCAGCCGTGTCGCTTCGAACCCGACGTCCTGCGGCCGCATGATCTCGTATGTGATGCGCTCCTTCAGGACGCCGTCCTGGTGGATGCCGGACTCGTGTGCGAACGCGTTCGACCCGATTATAGCCTTGTTCGGCTGGACGATCATGCCGGTCAGTTTCGACACGAGCTTGCTCGTCTTACAGAGCTCCCTGGTGTGAACGCCGGTGGCCATGCCCCTGAAGATGTCTGTCCTGGTCCGTATCGCCATCACTATCTCTTCGAGCGACGCGTTGCCGGCGCGCTCGCCGAGGCCGTTCATCGTGCACTCGACCTGGCGCGCTCCGTTCAGGACCGCGGCGAGCGAATTGGCCACGCCGAGGCCCAGGTCGTTGTGGCAATGGACGCTGATGACCGCCCTGGATATGTTCGGGACGTTCTCCTTGATGCCGCGGATGAGCTCGCCGAACTCGAACGGTGTCGCGTAGCCCACGGTATCGGGTATGTTCACGGTAGTCGCGCCGGCGCCTATGACCGCCTCCACGACCTTATACAGGAAACTCTTCTCTGTCCTCGATGCGTCCTCGGGCGAGAACTCGATATCCGCGCATTTTTTGCGCGCGTACTTCACCGCGGACACCGCGAGGCGCAGTATCTCGCCCTCCGCCTTCTTAAGCTTATACTTCATGTGGATCTTCGAAGTCGCGAGGAAGACGTGGATGCGCGGCCGCCGGGAATATTTCACGGCGTTGTGCGCGGCGTCTATATCCTTCTCGAGGGAACGAGCCAGGCCGCAGATGATGGGGCCCTTGACTTCCCTGGCGACCGTCTGCACCGCCTTGAAATCGCCCGGGCTCGATATGGGGAATCCCGCCTCTATGGCATCGACGCCCAATACGGCAAGCTGCCTGCCTATCTCGAGCTTCTCCTTGATGTTGAGGCTCGCCCCCGGCGACTGCTCCCCGTCGCGAAGCGTCGTGTCGAATATTATGATCTTTTCACTCATTATCCACCTATTTCGCCATCCAAGGCATCATCTTACGCAAACTCTGCCCCACCTTCTCGATCTGATGCTCGTCGCCTTCCTTCAACAGCTTGTTGAAGTTCGGCCTGCCCTCTTCGTTCTCCCTGATCCACTCGCGCGCGAACTTCCCGCTCTTTATCTCCTTGAGGAGCTTCTGCATCTCCTTGCGGGTCCGCTCAGTGATGATGCGCGGGCCACGGCTTATGTCGCCGTAGCAGGCCGTATTGGAAACGCCGCGCCTCATGCCGCTGATGCCGCGCTCCTGGATAAGGTCTGTGATGAGCTTCAGCTCGTGCAGCACCTCAAAATAAGCTATCTCGGGCTGGTACCCCGCACCCACCAGGGTATCGAACCCGGCCTTAATGAGCTCTGATACGCCGCCGCAAAGGACAGCCTGCTCACCGAAGAGATCGGTCTCGGTCTCCTCTTCGAACGTCGTCTGGATGACGCCTGCGCGCGTGCCGCCGATGCCTTTCGCGTACGCGAGCGCCGTCTTCAGCGCGTTGCCGCTCGCGTCCTGGAATATGGCGACGAGGCACGGCACTCCCTTGCCCTCTTCGTACATCTTGCGCACCAGCGCGCCCGGCCCCTTGGGGGCTATCATTACGACGTCGATCTTCTTGGAGGGCTTTATCTGCTTAAAGCGTATATTGAAACCGTGCGAAAAGATGAGGGTCTTGCCCTTCGTCATGTATTTCGCGATATTATCCCTATAGACCTTTGCCTGGACGTGGTCCTGCGTCAGGATCTGGACGACATCCGCCTGGTTTGCCGCCTCTTCCACCGGGACCGGATTGAATCCGTCCTTCTTCGCCTGCTCGTAGTTCGGCGTGCCGGCCAGCTCGCTCACGATAACGTCGATGCCGGAATCGCGCAGATTCAAGCTCTGCCCCCGGCCCTGTATGCCGTATCCGATCACCGCCACCTTCTTGCCTTTCAGCACATTCAAATCCGCATCGTTGTCATAATATATCTTCGCCATTTATTCTCCTCTCTGTTTCGATTAGCGTATAGCGTTCAGCGGATAGCGTATAGGGAAATTTTCTTTACTATACGCTATACGCTATACGCTATACGCTATCCGTTATACCTACTCATTCACCTCCGGCTTTCCCTTCCCCGCCAATCCCTTATCGTCCACACCCATCGCGATCCTGCCGGTCCTGACGACCTCGACGATGCCGAACGGTTTCAACAGCTCCAGGATACCGTGGACCCTGTTCTGGTCGCCGGTCAGCATGACGCTGATCGAGCGGCTGCCGGCGTTCTCTATCTTCGCGCCGGACGAATCGACCGCCTCCAACACCTCTTTGCGCGTTTTCGGCGTGACCGCGACCTTTATGAGGATGAGTTCCCTGTCGATAAAGGAGCCTTCTCTGAAGTCGACGACCTTTATGGTATCTATCAGCTTATTAAGCTGCTTCTTTATCTGCTCGAGTGTGCGGTCGTCTCCTTCCGAGACTAGCGTCATGCGCGAAACGCTCGGGTCCTCTGTTTCGCCGACAGCCAGGGACGATATATTGTAACCGCGCGCGCTGAACAATCCCGCTATCCTCGCGAGCACGCCGAACTTGTTCTCCACTAATACGGATATTGTGTGTTTCATGCCATACCGCCTATCATCCTATTGATCGCCTCGCCCGCCGGCACCATCGGGAATACGTTCTCTTCTTTCTCGACATGGAAATCCATGATGACCACGTTGTCCGTCGCGAGCGCCTTATCTATGGCCGGACGGACATCCTCACGCTTGGTGACGCGCATGCCGACCGCGCCGTAGGCCTCGGCAAGCTTCACGAAATCAGGGCACGTGCCGCCCAGGCACGTGTAGGAATAACGCCTCTTGTAAAAGAGCTCCTGCCATTGCCGCACCATGCCGAGGTAAGAATTATTCAGTATCGCGACCTTAACAGGTATCCTCTCGATAACGGCGGTCGCGAGCTCCTGTATGTTCATCTGGATAGAGCCGTCACCCGCGATATCGATAACGTGGGCGTCGGGCCTGCCGACCTTGACGCCGATGGCCGCTGGAAAACCGTAGCCCATGGTGCCCATGCCGCCGGAAGAGACGATCGTCCGCGGCTTTGTGTATTTATACCACTGGGACGCCCACATCTGGTTCTGTCCCACCTCTGTCGTGATGATCGCTTCGCCTTTCGTGGCTTCGTAAAGCTGCTCGATAACATACTGCGGAAGCATCTTATCGGCGCTGTCGTTGTATTTAAGGGGGAACTTGGCCTTCCATTCGTCTATCTGCTTAAGCCATGCGGCCGTATCCGGCTTCTTGACGGCCTTGTTGAGCTGGCCCAGGACGTTCTTCGCGTCGCCTACTATGGGTATATCGACGACCACCGACTTCGAGACGCTTGCGGGGTCGATGTCGATATGGATTATCTTGGCGTGAGGCGCGAAAGCGTCGACCTTGCCGGTCACGCGGTCGTCGAAACGCGCGCCGACCGCGATGATGAGGTCCGACTCCATGATGGCGTGGTTCGCGTACGCCGTACCGTGCATGCCGAGCATGCCGAGCGCCAGCTTGTCCGTCGCGGGAAAAGCGCCCAGCCCCAGAAGCGTCATCGTTACCGGGATATCGTTCTTTGTCGCGAGCTCGCGCAGCTCTTCGGACGCGTTAGAGCTTATGACGCCGCCTCCCGAGTATATGATGGGCCGTTTCGCCCCCTCAATAGCCTTGGCGGCGCGCTTTATCTGTCCCGGATGGCCGATGTATGTCGGGTTATAACCGCGTATCTCGACTTTTTCCGGATAATGGAATTCTGTCTCCTGCTGCTGGATGTCAACCGGAAGATCGATGAGCACGGGCCCCGGCCTTCCGGTCCTCGCGATATGGAACGCTTCCTTGATGATGCGCGCCAGGTCCTTCACATCCTCCACAAGATAATTGTGCTTGGTTATCGGCCTGGTGATGCCGGTGATGTCCGCTTCCTGGAAGGCGTCGTTGCCTATCAGGAACGTCTTGACCTGGCCGGTTATCGCCACCATTGGAACCGAGTCCATGTATGCGGTCGCGATGCCGGTCACGAGGTTCGTCGCGCCGGGGCCTGAAGTCGCGATGCAGACGCCGACCTTGCCTGTGGCGCGCGCGTAGCCGTCCGCGGCATGGGCGGCGCCCTGCTCGTGGCGCACGAGAAT
>JAFGJL010000040.1 GCA_016929115.1 Candidatus Omnitrophota bacterium
ACCCGAAAGCGGCGTTTACGCGGCGCGCGTCCTCCTGCGGGGAAGGAAGCTGAAGGGCATAGTCAATATAGGCGTCAGGCCGACGTTCATCCGCAGGGGAGCGTCCGAGGCCGAGCCCAGGATAGAGGTCCATATATTCGATTTCCGCAAGAAGATCTACGGTGAAGACCTTGAGATAATCTTTGTCCGGAAACTGCGCGATGAGCGGCAGTTCGCCTCAAAGGCCGCCCTGGCCGCTCAGATAGCCAAGGACGAGAGAAAAGCCCGCCGTATCCTTAGACCTGTCCGCCGAAGCACCCAGGCTACAAAGCGTTGATTGCGAAGGCGGATAAAACCCTTTACACGATAGCGCAAGTATGGTATCATCTAGTTTACAAACTATATTTCCTGCTAATTTATATTAAGGTACATTGTGTGATGTATCTGGCAGGAACTTTTATTTTTACCGTGATGTTTTAGGGGTAAAAAAAGATAGCGTAGCGAGGTGTGAATTGGCACTGAAAAAGGAAAAGAAGACGGCTGTTATCAAAACGTACAAAGAGCACGAGAAAGACAGCGGCTCACCCAGCGTGCAGATAGCGCTCCTGACCGAAAGGATCAACTCGCTGTCGGAGCATTTTAAGAACCACAAACGCGACCACCATTCGCGCCGGGGGCTGCTACGCATGGTCAGCATACGCAGGCGGCTGCTTGAGTATCTGAAGAAGACCGATTCGAAGAAATACCAGGACATCATAAAGAAGCTGGACCTTAGAAAATAACAGAGAACGGGGGAGAAAAGACAGAAGCATATGATAAACAAATTCGAGACGAAAATAGGCGGCAAGGACATAATCATCGAGACCGGCAGAATGGCTAAGCAGGCGGATGGCGCTTGCACCGTCCGCCTGGGTGGTACGGTAGTGCTTGTGACGGCGGTATGCTCGGGCGAGCCAAGGGAAGGGGTCGATTTCTTTCCCCTTACCTGTGAATATCAGGAGAAGACCTACGCGGCCGGCAAGATACCCGGCGGGTTCTTCAAGAGAGAAGGCAGGCCCTCCGAGAAAGAGATACTTTCCGCCCGCCTCATGGATAGGCCCGTCAGGCCGCTTTTCCCTAAGGGCATGCTGAACGAGGTCCAAATAGTGGCGATCGTCATCTCCAGCGACAGCGAGAACGATTCCGATGTCCTCGCGATGATCGGCGCATCGAGCGCCCTCACCGTCTCCGATATCCCCTTCAACGGGCCTATTGGGACGGTCAGGGTCGGCAGGATAGACGGCAAGTTCGTCCTGTTCCCGACCTTCAAAGAGCTGGAATCTAGCGACCTCGACCTCGTTGTGACAGGCAGCCGTGACGGCGTCGTGATGATCGAGTCCGGTTCCAACGAGCTTGGCGAAGACGTTTTCTGCGAGGCCATCAACTTTGCCCAGGAACAACTGCAGGCGGTCATCGACCTGCAGGAACGGATGGCGCGCGAGGTCGGCAAGAAGAAGCGCGATATACAGTTGCACGCGGTCGACCCGGATCTGTTGGCCAAGGTAAGAGAGCTCGCTACGGCGCGGCTTGACGAGATCAACAAGCTCGGCACCAAGGAACAGCGCGAAGAGGCGATCGTCATGCTCTCGAAAGAGCTTATCGAGAAGCTCGTCACGGAAGAGTCCGGCTACTCGGCTCGGGACGTCAGGACCGCGCTCGTCGAGGTAGAAGAGGAAGAGGTCAGGAAGTTCATCGTTGTGAACAAGAAGCGCGTCGACGGCAGGCGTTTCGATGAGGTCCGCCCCATCACATGCGAGGTCGGCATACTGCCCAGGACGCACGGTTCGGGGTTATTCACCCGCGGCCAGACGCAAAGTCTATCCGTGACGACTCTCGGCACGAGCGCCGATACCCAGACGATCGACGCCCTTGAGGGTGAGATGGAGAAAAGTTTTATGCTGCACTATAACTTCCCTTCGTTCTCCGTCGGGGAAGTGCGGCCGATCAGGGGGCCGGGCAGGCGCGAGATAGGCCATGGCGCGCTCGCTGAGCGGGCGCTGAAACCACTTATGCCTGACAAGGAGAAATTTCCTTATACCGTCAGGGTCGTCTCGGAGATCCTGGAGTCGAACGGCTCCTCGAGCATGGCGACTGTTTGCGCTACGACGCTCTCCCTGATGGACGCCGGCGTCCCGATAGGCAGTCCCGTGAGCGGCATAGCGATAGGGCTTATCAAGAACCATAACGAGGAGATCCTCCTGACCGACATCGGCGGCGTAGAGGACCACTTTGGCGACATGGACTTCAAGGTAGCAGGAACGAGGAAAGGCATAACCGCGCTCCAGGTCGACCTCAAGGTGACTTCGATCTCTAAGGATATCATAAAGAAGGCCCTTGAAGCGGGCAGGGTTGCCAGGTTCTCGGTGCTCGATAAGATGGAACAGACGATATCGAGCCCCAAGGAGGCCATATCCGAATACGCGCCTCGCCTGACGAGTTTCAAGATATCCGAGGATAAGATAGGCATGGTCATCGGGCCCGGCGGCAAGGTTATAAAGAAGATAATAGCGGATACAGGCGCCACGATCGATATCAGCGATGACGGGACTGTGCAGGTTGCGTCATCGGATTCAGCGGCCGTGGAGAAGGCCGTTGGCATTATCAGGGCGCTGGTAGAAGAGCCGGAGATCGGCAAGCTTTATACAGGCAAGATAACCCGGATAATGAACTTCGGCGCGTTCTGCGAGATACTGCCCGGCAAGGAGGGCCTGATCCACGTCTCGGAACTGGCGAACAAGTTCGTGAAGACGGTGGACGAGGTCGTGAAGGTGGGCGACGAGGTCACCGTGAAACTTGTCGAGGTCGACGACCAGGGCCGCTTGAACCTTTCGAAGAAGCAGGCGGATCCCGACTGGAAGCCCGAGCCTCCGGGTGAAGGCGGTGCCGAGGGCGGCGCGCCCAGGCCGCGCGGCGGCGACCGCGGACGGCCGCACCACAGAAGAAGTTAAGCGCAAAATCCTATCCCTGAACTTGAAGAAGATAAAGATCCATCTTAAACGCAAGGACGGCTGTGGTGACATGCCGGTCCCCGCCTACGCCACCTCAGGCTCAAGCGGCATGGACCTGCGAGCCGATGTCGAAGGCGAAGTGGCCCTAAGGCCAGGCGAGATACGGCTTATATCGACCGGCATCTACGTGAGCATGCCGGAAGGCTATGAGGCCGAGATCCGGCCCAGAAGCGGCCTGGCCCTGAAACACGGCGTCAGCCTTGTAAATACCCCCGGCACCATAGACTCCGACTATCGCGGGCTCCTCAGCCTCATCATGATAAATCACGGTAAGGATGAATTCCTGATCAGGCGCGGGGACAGGGTCGCGCAGATGGTGATAAAAGAGGTCATAAAAGCCGATATAGAGATGGTCGGGGAGCTTGACGAGACGGTGCGCTCCGTCGGCGGGTTCGGGCATACAGGGAAATAGATCCAGTGACGATCGCGCAAGCTGTGATATTAGGGGTCATCCAGGGCCTGACGGAATTTTTACCGATCTCGAGCTCCGGGCATCTTGTCATAGCGCAAAAGTTGCTCGGGATGGAAGGCCCCAGGCTGGCATTCGACGTCTTCCTGCATCTGGGAACGCTTATAGCTGTCATCGTGTATTTCAGGAAGTATATAGTAGATATCCTGACGAAAGACCGGGAGACCTTGATCTATCTGGTCATCGGCTCGTTCCCGGCGCTTGTAGCCGGCTTTTTGCTGAAGGACAGCATCGAGAATCTTTTCAACGCGCCTAAATTCGTCGGTTACATGCTGATAACGACCGGCGCGTGGATCGTCCTGGCAAGTATCGCCTCGGCGCTCTATAAAAAGCGCGGCGCGGAGAAAGAGCTCGATATCGTCAACACATTTCTGATAGGCTGTGCCCAGGCGGTAAGTATCATCCCCGGTATTTCGCGCAGCGGCGCCACGATCGCGACAGGGTTCCTGAGCGGGATCGAGGCGCGGACGGCGTGCACCTTCGCATTCGTCCTGTCGATACCGGCAGTGGCCGGGGCGACAGCGCTCAAAGCGGTAAAGATAACCTCGGAGCTCGCGGGGCCGGGATCGCTGGCATTCATGGCGGGAGGGCTGGCGGCAATGCTTGCCGGACTGGCCTCTATAAGCATCGTTTTAAGGCTTGTGCAGCGAAGGCTCTTTTTTGTCTTCGGGATATATTGCCTTTTGGCCGGGTTTTTTACCGCATTTTATTTATTCCGGTGAAATGACATGGACAAGACCAGGTGGAATGAGATACAGGGCGTAGTGTTTTTCGCTATCGCCCTACTCATCTTCATAAGCCTCATCACGTTCGACTTTTTTGACCTCGGGCTCTTCGTATCGACGCCCAACTACCCGGTAAAGAACTTTGCCGGTCTCTTCGGCGCCTATCTCGCCGGACTGCTCTTCTTCATAATGGGCCTGAGCGCGTACGTGATACCGCTTCTGGTCTTCTCATGGGCCGTGGCGCGCTTCTTCGGTGTGACTCCGCAGAGGCTATACTTCAAGCTTTTCGGGACGCTTTTCCTTGTCCTGGCCGCGAGCTCGCTCTTCGCCATACTGGGCAGGGGCGATAACGCCTTCCGTTTCAATCTTGGCGGCATCGTAGGGCTCATCTCGTCCGATTTTCTCATCACATATCTCGGCTACGGCGGCGCGTTCGTCGTGATCGTCGTCCTCTTCCTGCTGTCGCTTCTCCTTGCTACGGAATTCCTTCTACTGCCGTTCCTCGTTAACGTCTTCGGCCGTTTTAAGAGAGCATCAAAAGCTATAGCGGGCGAAAAAGAGCCGCAGCTCTTTACTGCCAAGAGGCCCAAGATCAGGATCAAGGCGGAAGGCAGGGAATTGAAGGAGCCAAAGGAAACTCCGAAGGCCACCCCCGTGACGGCCATAAAGAAAGAGCCGTTCATCGCAAAGAAGCCCGCCCCGCCGCCTCCGCCGCTCGTGAAGGTCCACAAGGAGCCGGTTACGAGACCTGTTGCCGCGGAGAAGCCGAGGATAGACCCAAGCGGCTACAAGCTTCCGGGTCTTGACCTTTTGGACGCCCCGCCGCCCATAGAATCGCGCAAGATACAGGAGGATTTCGAAGCCAATGCCCGGACACTTGAGGAGACGCTTCGCGATTTCGAGATAGAGGCGAAGGTCGTCGAGATAAACAAGGGGCCGGTCATAACGCGCTATGAACTCGAACCGGCGCCCGGCATCAAGATACAGAAGGTCACCTCATTGAGCGACAATATATCCCTGGCGATGAAGGCCCAGTCTGTCAGGATAGTCGCGCCGGTGCCGGGCAAGGGCACCATAGGTATCGAGGTCCCGAACTCGGTGAGCGCGCTCGTCTATTTGCGCGATGTGCTTGAGTCTAATGAGTATAAGCAGGCAAAAGGGAAACTGAGGCTCGCGCTCGGCAAGGATATCGCCGGCGCCCCGGTCATCGCGGACCTTACTACCATGCCGCATCTTCTGATAGCCGGCGCGACAGGGTCGGGCAAGACGGTCTGTATCAACAGCGTCATAACGTCGCTGCTCTTCGCTTACACACCGGATGAATTGAAATTCATCATGGTCGACCCGAAGCGCGTCGAGCTGGCCGTCTTTAACGACCTGCCGCATCTTCTATGCCCGGTAGTGACCGATTCGAAGAAGAGCCCCGGCACTCTCGAGTGGGTGGTCAGCACCATGGATTCGCGCTATGAGCTCTTGGCGCAATCAGGCACGCGCGACATCGCCCGCTATAACGAGAAGATGGCCAAAGACTCCAAGGACAGGCTGCCTTACATCATCGTCGTCATCGACGAGCTTGCCGATCTCATGATGGTCGCGCAGCAGGACGTCGAGACTACCATCACACGCCTTGCGCAGCTTTCGAGGGCTGTCGGGATACATATAATAATAGCGACGCAGAGGCCTTCGGTCGATGTCATCACCGGTGTCATCAAGGCAAACCTGCCGGCTCGCATATCGTTCAAGGTCGCGTCTAAGGTCGATTCGCGCACTGTCCTAGACATGAACGGCGCGGACAAGCTTCTGGGCAGGGGAGACATGCTCTTTATCGAGCCGGGGGCTTCAAAGCCGGTGAGGGCGCAGTGCTCCCTTATATCGGACAAGGAGATAGAGCGCATCACATCGTTCATCAAGGCCCAGAGGGGGCCACAGTACGTTGAGGAGATAGAGGAAGAGTCCAAGAAGCCGAGCTTCAAGAAGTTCGAGAAGGACGAGGTATACGGCGAGGCGGTGCGGTGCGTCCTGGAGACGGGACAGGCCTCGGTATCGATACTTCAACGGCGGCTCGGGGTCGGCTATACCAGGGCCGCGCGCCTCGTCGATATGATGGAAGACGAAGGCATCGTCGGGCCGTACCAGGGCTCCAAGCCCAGGGATATCATGATGACGTTAGAGGAGTTCCAGGCAAAGAATGGAACAGCGTGATTTTACGATGACCAAGACCCAGAAAGCTATCCTTGGCGAGAAGCTGAAGCAGGCCCGCGAGCGCAAATCTCTCACCATAGACCAGGTCCAGAGGCAGACCAAGATATACTCAAACGTCATCATCGCCCTTGAAGATGGCAGATGCGACGAGGTCGTACCCGCGTTGTACGTAAAGAGCTTCCTTAAGAAATATGCCCAGTTCCTCGGGCTCGACCCTGCCGCGGTCACCAGGGAGTACGGTTTCGATAAGGAACGCGTTTCGCAAAGGGAATTTATTAAGGAGCGTCCCGAGAAGCAGGCGCCGTCCCGGCAGGCCATCCAGACCATAAGACAGATGCCTTCCGGCAGTCCGTTGCGGCTCATACGTTTGGCCGGGTTTGCGGTTCTGGCGCTTGCCGTGATCTTTACGTCAATATACGTGGGGAAGAAGGTCTTCGCGGCCTTTAATAGGCCGCGCATAATAGTGCGAGGGTCTTCTTCCGCGGTCATCAAAGGCAGGCGCGCCTCTTCGGCCGCCACGTCAGCAAAGAGGGCCACTAGGCCGTTCACCCTTGTGCTTAAAGTAAAGGAACCGGTCTGGGTCGAGGTCAGGAAGGACGGCGAGGAGCTCTATAAAAGGGTGCTGCCGAAAGGAACGGCCGAGACTTTCAAGGCCGACCAGAAGATGGAATTCTATATCGCTAAGGCGGCATCGGTCGATCTTGTGCTCGACGGAAAACGTATCAAACTACCGGCAAAAGGGGTCTTGAAACACCTTGAGGTCACGAAGAAGGGTGTAGCTTGGTAGGGCAGCACATTCCGCGCATGGCCACAGTAGCTATCACCAGCCTAGGGTGCCCCCGAAACCTTGTCGATTCAGAGATAATCCTCGGTTCTTTGAAAAAATCCGGTTTTAAGGTAGTCGATATCGCTAAGGGCGCCGATGTCTTCATCGTCAATACCTGCGCTTTTGTGGAGTCGGCCCGGAAGGAGTCGGTGGACATGATCCTTGAGGCCGCCTACCTTAAAAGCAAGGGCAGGATAAAGCACATCGTCATCTGCGGCTGCCTGCCCCAGCTATATAAAGGCGAGCTCCTCAAAGAGCTTCCTGAAGCCGATGCCATCATAGGGCCGGGCGATATACCGCGCGTCGCGGATATTATAAGGGGCCTGGGCAAAGGGGTGAGGAGATCCGCGGTCTCCGATAGGCCCACTTATATATATGACGAGCGTTCGCCGCGCCTGGTCCTTACCCCGCGGCATTACGCTTATGTGAAGATATCCGAAGGGTGCGACAACCTTTGCAGTTACTGCATCATTCCGCGTCTCCGCGGCCGGTCGAGGTCGAGGCCCATGGGTTCCGTGTTAAAGGAGATAGATGGGCTGTCAGCCGGCGGCCGGTTAAAGGAAGTGAATATCATAGGCCAGGATACAACAGCTTATGGCATCGACCTGTACGGAAAAAGGCGCCTTCCGGCGCTGCTTAAGAAGATATGCGCTCTTTCTAATAGCGTGAGGTGGGTGAGGCTGCTCTACACCCATCCGGCCCATTACACGGACGAGTTTATCAAGACTGTCCGGCGCGAAGATAAGGTATGCAAATACCTCGACTTTCCGGTCCAGCATATAAGCGACAGGATCCTTAAGCGCATGAACAGGCGCTCGACGAAAAGGCATATCACCGGCATTATCGAAAAGTTGCGCAAATGCATACCGGGGCTCGTTCTCAGGACGTCGATAATAGTCGGCTTTCCCGGGGAGACCGATAGAGAATTCAGGGAGCTTCTAGATTTTGTCCGCAAGACGCGGTTCGAGCGTCTCGGCGCTTTTATATATTCGCAGGAGGAAGGGACTGCGGCGGCCGCATACAAAAACCAGGTCCCCGCGAAGATAAAGAACGAACGTTTTGACGAGATAATGAAGGCGCAGCAGGCAGTCTCGCGCGATCTCAATGCCTCGCTCCTTGGAAAGGCGGTGGATGTGCTGATCGACGAGAAGGCGGGCGGAGAGAAGGCGCGTTTCCTGGGCCGCACTCAGGGCGACGCGCCGGAGGTCGACGGCCTGGTGCATGTGACGGGAAAAGATCTAAAGATCGGCGGATTCTATAAAGTAAAGATAACGGATACGCTTGAATACGATCTGGCGGGAGAAACGGTCTAGATGAAAAAGACGAACGTCTTCAACCTGGCGAACCAGCTGACGATATCGCGCATGATCCTGGCGTTCGTCTTTATGGCCTTTCTGTTCGCGCACGGCTTTACGGCGAAGGTGATGGCGTTATGCGTATTTATCCTGGCCTCTTTTACCGACGCTGTGGACGGCTTTATCGCGAAGAAGGCTGGCATGGTCACGGATTTCGGGAAGCTGATAGACCCGATAGCTGACAAAGTCCTGGTCCTTGCCGCGTTCATTTCTTTCGTGGAGATGGGGATAGTTCCGGCATGGATGGTCGTCATAATAATATTCAGGGAAGTCGCCGTTACAGGCTTGAGGGTACTGGCGCTCGCGAAGAACAAGGTCATAGCGGCCGACGGCGGCGGGAAGCATAAGATGATAACGCAGGTCGTGACAATAGTCGCGATCCTGATATTCATCATCTTCAGGGAAGGAGGGAGGACGGTATTCGCCTTTTGGGATGAACGGCATGTGGGCATATTCCAGGATGCGATATTTGCGCTGATGGCGCTTACCACAGTGCTGACGCTTGTCAGCGGCGTAAACTATCTTGTCAAGAACAAGGAGGTTTACTTCAATGCAAAAACTGGTTAAGTTCATCACAAGCTTTTTCTATCTCGGCCATTCTCCCATTACACCGGGCACTTTTGGTAGCCTTGGCGGCGTCGCGGTCTATTACCTTGTAAGGAGCAACGTCATCCTTTATGCCTTCACCATCTTTTTCCTCTTCATGTTGGGGTGGCTCTTCACGGCCGAAGCGGAACGAATATATAAGAGCAAGGACGCGAAGATGATAGTCATAGATGAGGCGAGCGGTATGCTCCTCGCGCTTTTCTGCGTTCCGTATTCGCTGGCCTGCATTATAGCGGGTTTTATCCTTTTCAGGGTATTCGACATAACCAAGGTCCCGCCGGCACGGCAACTGGAAAAGTTCACAGGCGCCTACGGCGTCATGCTAGACGATGTCATAGCCGCAGTATATACAAATATTATTCTCCAATTAGTATTCCGTGTCATCCTTCCACGTTAGAATATAAAAAAGTAAGTTAACCAAGTTGACTCTCATAATATAATATGGTATCTTTAATGCATATTATTTTCTCTGTGTGTTCTGAATTTTTTTTGGCTTAAAAGTTAAAAGAATAAAACACTAAGGACATACAATGCCAACTTCACTGCGCCGATATTGTTATCTCATACTAGTAATATGTCTTAATGCTTCCCTCATTTCTTACGACATCGCATGGGCATATCCCGAATCCTTCGCTCAGCGTAAACCCAGGATAAGTACGCTTGCTCCGGAGCTCTTCTCCGATAAAATAGATTCGCCGAATAAATTTTTCGCAAAGACCCTGGAGTATTTGATCGAGTTTAAGAATGACATCCCGCGGGAGGTGCTCACCCTTGACGCCGTGAAGGCGGTTATCAATAAGCACATGAAGGAGAAGTGGTTCACGGATCACCTTTCTTGTGAATCTTATAAAGGTGAAGTATTGATAGCAATAGATGCCGGCACGACCCTTAGATATTTCGATCCAAATCTGGCGGCAAAGAGTAAATCCGGTTATTCTGAAAAAGCCAGCGAAACGATGGGCCGCATTTGTAAGCAACTTCTTGTTGCAGCGGGGTCGTCAACAGTATCCCGCGTATCGAAAGCCGTGAGCAGAAGGTCGCGTCGTCCCACCACCCGGGAAGAAGCCTTGGCCCTTGAAGAGGCGGCCGAAAACGAATGGAAAGAGGTTAAGGCAAAAACCGTGGCTTTCAGCGATGTCAAGAAGGTGAAAGCCCTCAGTAAGGCGACGCAAAGATATGCCGGCCAGCTTTTCAAGGCCGAGCAATTCTGGCAGCGCCAGCTGGACTCTAACTATAGTGATATCCTCGATCTCGAACCCTCCATCAGGGACTTCCTTGCCATACCCGCATCATTGCCACTCGAGCTATTTGACAGCATATCGCCTAAACAGATGGCCGACATGAGCGCGCCCTCGATTGTAAAACTCGCAAGGCGTATAAGCGCCCTGAAATCCCTGCACACCGGCCTGGGACCGGACAGGAGCGACAATATAGCCGTCCTGATAACGAACAACGTTTCCGATAGATACACTACCGTGGTGGCCGTAACGCGCGACCGGCCGGCGCTTATGGGTGACGTTATATCCGGCATAGTCGGGAAGGGGCTAGGCGCCGATCTGGAGCATGACTGGTCGTTCACGGATGATGATGGCGTGATCGTGATGTGTTTCCTTGTCAAAAATCCGCAGGACGGCGGACTTGTGCGCGAAGAAACGATCGCGAATTTCAGGGAAGAGCTCAAGCTCACGTATAAACCGCGCTATGTCGTCATGCCCTCCAAGGTGGCGCGCCTTATCGTAGACGCTGAATCGCTGAGCAGGATGGATGCCGGATCGGCCCGGGCATCCGAGATAGCCGGCCGCCTTAAGGAAGATATAACGGAAGCGCAGGAGCAGCTTGCGCACGTTAAGAGGCCGGCCATCTCTCCGGAGACAGAGATACACCTGAAGGCAAGGGGCAGCAACGACCTGCCCAAGGTCGTGATCGGAAAGGTCCATAAGCATGAAACGCCGGATTTCGATGTAGCGGCATACGGGCTTGTTTCGGATGCTGGCCTTGAGTCGGAACAGGCCGTCTTGAAATCCGTTGCGCAGGAAATGCTCCGTATGCCCATACAGGCGCTATCGAGCCAGGATCATGGCTATATCCACAAGGTCGGTAGCGAGCTATCGGATGATGTAGCAAATAACAAGCGCAAGGCCCTCGTAAAGCTTAACGAACTGATCGATAGGGAAAAAGCTTCCCAGGACAAGGCCTCGCTGCACCGGGTGCAGGTCCTTTCGGCCATACAACAAAAGCTGGAATCGCGGCACTATAGGTTGCAGCAAGATGAGATCGGGCCCCACAAGGAATATACGGAGTCCGTCTTCTTGAAGAGGATATCGTTGCTTGAAAAAGCCAAAAAAGATTTTCCCGATATGAAGGATGTCTTTGAGGTCATCGCAAAAGGTCTGACGGTGACGCTTGCGGGGACGCTGCGCCATATAGATGTAAGGAAGACGCGAGCGGAGGTCTTTTTCATCGAGGACGTGATCCCGCAATGCGAGCAGGTCATGAAGCGGCGCCATATAAAGCAGGGCGCCTATGCGGCTGAGATGTACTCCCTTTATATAGATATACTGTCGGAATTGCGCTTTATGGGGAACGGGTCGAACTGGGCGAAGCTCTCGCTCGACAAGGAGCGGGATGTGGTAGTGGTGGCCAAAAAATTCGATATCGTATCCTTCCTTATGTTATGGTCGCTATACAGCGAGCAGAAGAAAGACCTGCCTATCGCCGCGATCATCTCGGAGGACGGCGCGCCACAATCCCATTGGGTCATGGTGGCGACGTTCCTTAACATCCCGGTGCTCACAGCGGCGTTCAATAAGGATTACGGAATCGAAAGCGGCTATGAGGTCATCGCCGACCAGCGTGAGATCGTGGTGGATGCCGATGCCGGCTCTATCGTCGTCAATCCAAGCGCCCAGGAGATGGCCGATGCCAAAAAGAGGCGCCAGGAGCTCATCGATTTTGACAGGTTCGTAAGGAGCCGCACCGGATTGCTGGGCGGGCTCGGCATTTCGCTGCCGGCGGATAAAGCCGGGAAAAGGCACAAGATAGGCATCGAGCTGCAGACGTTCCTGAACGTCGATCTGATACGTACTTTCGAGCACTACATAACCCAGAGACTGGTCGTCCCGTACGGCGATGGCGTAGGCCTCGTAAGGAGCGAATTCGAGTTCACTAACGACTGCGACATGCTTGCCGACTTGTATGGCATGCTGGCAAAACGGTTCCGGTATAAACCGGTTATTATACGGGCGATAGATTACGCCCCCGATAAATCTGAGAATCCGCACCTTCCCGAAAGCAGCGCTGTCGGCATAGATTATTACAGGGAACAGTACCTGAAAGACGGCAAACGTTCCGTGATCATTACGCAGCTAAAAGGCATATTGCTGGCCTTCCATAAATACCGTAACATCCGCGTAATGTTCCCGATGGTCAGGGAGCCGACTGAAGTGGATTTTGTCATTCAACTGATAGATGAGGCAAAAAAGCTTGTCCATAAGGAACACCGAAGCATATCGATCAGCGAGCTGGATATCCCCGCCGGCATCATGATAGAGACGCCGCGCGCCGTTGAGATGCTCCCCTATCTTATGGATAAGGTGGACTTTATAAGCTATGGGACGAACGACCTTATAAAGGCGCATTACGGCGTGTCGCGCGACAGTTTTGCTTCACAACCGGTATATAGAAGCTTCAAGAAATACGTGGCCCTTTCCATAGCTAACGGATGCGCCCTGGCCAACCACATGAACCAGCAGTTGCCTCCCGCGAAAAGAAAAGAGGTGTGCGTTTGCGGCGACGCCGCGCGCTCACCCAAATATTTCTTCTACCTGTTATATCTGCAGGCAAAGTTCCCGGACCTCCTGATCCATCCAAGCGCGCCCAATCAATACATATTGCGGCTTAAGGAGATGGCGCGGTGGGTGACTTTCGAGCAGTTGAGCGCTATCTACGATATGCTTGATGACGCTACCAGCGATGAACAAGAGGCGCTCATCAACCAGCGGCTTGATGAGCTTATCGCTTCGCTACTCGATGCCGAAGGCATGATAAAGACGAGCGATGAATACAAGAAGTGGCTTGCGGCCGGTGATGTGAAGGGGGCGGACGAAGCAGCCGAGTTGAAACTGCCAACCATGCACGAGATGATGAAAGAAGCGGATGTCGAGTTCATGCGCCAGGCCGATCCGCTGAAAGGGGCCATCACTTTCATCGACATAAACCCGCCGGGATTCCATCACAGGACGGCTGTGGCCGTAGAGCAGTATTTTAAGAGTATCGTCCTGGATGGCTTCATGGAGCCTGTCATGCAGGGGATACATGAAGAGATGAGGGCCAGATTGAGGGGGCAGGGCCTCGGTGAGAGCGAGATAACCTCGGAAAGGATAGAGGCTCAATTAAAAAGAGAGCTTAAAAGACAGCTGGGCGAGCGTATAGTCTATAAAGAAAAGGACTGCTTTATTGATTCATATCTCAGGAAGAACGGCCTGCGTGGTAAAGAGTTAAGGCTGCGGTTGGCTGAGATCATGGAGGATGAGACAAAAGCGGATCCTGCCTTGAGGGATATACTTGCGCAGCATTTCGATGGGGAGGCTCCGGAGACCGCGCTAAAGGCATATATAACGGATAAATTAAAGGTGTTATTGGCCAATGAAATGCGAAAAACCGTAGAAAAGGCCGTGGAGCAGGAATTCGGGCCGGAATTAAGGAAGGGGCTTGAAGCCCGGGGTCTGAGCGGCGATGAAAAGGCTTTCAAAACAGAGCTTAGCGCCTTGGCCGAGGTGAAGCTTAAAGAAGCCGTCGCCAAAGAAATGGAAAGCAGGCCGGAATGGGTGGGCCACAGGATGGAGGGGATACTGCAGGAAGAGCTGGATAAGTACCTCAGGGAAGAGGTGCTGTCGAGGATAAGGAAAAAACTGGCCGATGAAAGGCGCAGTATCACTTTGGTGCTTTTGAAAGACGGCAAAGATATCTTCAAGACGCCTCTTAAGTTGGAAACAAAAGCGATGTTCGTCTCCGAAGACCTCGACAATTTCGGCAGGATGTATGAGGAGGAAAACTGCAGGAATATAAGGATAGAGGTCGAGAACTGGCCCAATGCGGAGCAGGTGGCGCTCGATTTCATGTACGTTATAAATACAGACAAACTTACGCTCCCCCAGGACAGGCGCCAGTCGCCGCGCGCGCCTAAGCAGCACACCTCCGACGGCATGATCAGGCAGGGTGAGATATCGTTCGGGATGATGGTTCAAAACCTGAAGAAGGGCAAATTCGCCGATATCACAGACCAGCGCCAGCTTAAGTCGGACCTGGAGAAGGTGAGGGAGAGGATCGGCGGAAGGGGCGTGGAAGACCTTCTGGGACTCGAGGGACCGGTGCGCGTCATCGCCACAAATGCCGTTATGGCGGCCAGGCATGACTTCACTTTCGGTTTCTATTCGCATGCCCCGCCGGTCAGGGAAGAGATCATATCCATCCTCGGCTCAGAAGAAGAATTCAACAGGGTCTTCCCGCAGCCTACTATCGTGGTCTCCGCGGAGCTCATGAACCATCCCGTACCTTCTATAAGACAGGAATACCTTTACCATGAGGCGACCTGTTGCGACAAAGGCCACTATGGAGCTATATTCCAGCAGCAAAATATCTTCAGGGAAAACTACGGCCAGGGCGAATATCAAGAAGAAGGCGGCAGGAAGTATCTGGCCGGCCATAGGGGTGATCCCCTCAAGCCATTCAAGGGGCGCCTGGGGGAAGTCCTGCGCCGCACGGTCGACATGGCGCATTCATCGGGCGCCAGGTCGATCTTCTCGGCGGCGGCACATCCGCGTGCGCGCGTTTCGACACGGTTTAACCTGCCTGTACTGAGGAACGGCACGGCATCGTTCCTGTCGAAATGGAACCCGTACGCGGTTATCAAGAGGGCGCCCATAGCGATGATGAGCGTTGCCTTCTCGTTAGTCTACTGGACCACCGAATCGCTTCTATTCTCCTATGTTTTCAACCGTGAGGGGATCATTTCCAATATCTTTCCGGCCGATGCGTACGAGGTGTTGACGCGCTCGTTGACAAGCGCCATCATCGTCTCGCTCGGCTTCGTGGCGCAACGGTTTATCGATAAGTATAAAAAGAACGAACAGCGCCTCGAGGCATCCAAAAAAAGGTATGCGGACCTTTTTGAAGAATCGCCGGTCGCTTTCCATAATATAGATACCTACGGTATTATCACCAAGGTCAACAAGCAGTGGTTAGCGTTGCTCGGCTATAACGACGAGCGCGAGGTCGTCGGCAGGTCTATATTCGACTTCATCGTGCCGGAGCAGAGAGAGAGCGCGAAGGAAAGATTCCGTCTTCGACTCAAGGGCGTGCCCGAGAACGAGTTGCCTCAGAAAGGTGAAGGGCGAGAGTATCTCAGGAAGGACGGCAGCAGGATCGTAGCCGAGACGAGGAATTCAGTCATAACGGACGAAGCTACCGGAAAGCAGATAGGCGCGCAGACATCCTTTATTGATATAACGGAACGCAGACAGGCGATGGAAAAGATAAGGACGAGCGAGGAGCGGTACCGGCAGCTCTTCTATAACGCGCCTGTTGGATACCATGAGGTCGACATGGATGGACGTATTTCCCGTGTCAACCGGACCGAGCTGGAGATGTTGGGATACACTGTCAACGAGGTCCTCGGCCGGCCTGTCTGGGAATTCGCCGTAGACAAGGACGTGTCTCGCGCCGCGGTCCAGCAAAAGTTGGCTACAGGGACGGTGAGTGAGCAGCCATTCGAGCGCGTCTATGCCAGGAGGGACGGCTCTCATATCCATGTATTGATAAAGGAATCCGCTATCCGTGATGCCGGCGGCAAGATGATAGGCATACGTACGGCTATCCAGGATATCAGCGACCGGAAGAAGCTTGAGGAAGAGCTGAAGGAGCTGAGCATCAGGGACCCGCTCACCGGCGTCTATTCGCGGCGCTATCTCGAGGACAAGGACTGTTTCCCTTCGGTATTCAGCGGTTTCACCAGGATGAATTCACCCATATCTTTTCTGATGCTCGATATAGACTATTTCAAGCAGTTCAATGACAAGTATGGCCATGCCGTAGGCGACGATACCTTGCGCGAAGTGGCTCACGCGATGCTGCTCGAGATGAGAAGGAAGGGCACCGATATCATCATACGGTACGGCGGCGAGGAGTTCCTCATCGTACTTATCGGCGCGGATATCAAAGTGGCCGAGAAGCGGGCAAAGAAGATACTCGAGCAGATCGATTCCCTCGCTACCGTTAAAGACCTTAACGGTAGGACTCTTTCTGTAACGGCTAGCATCGGTTTTGTCGAATGTGATTATCGATGGGATAAGGGCACTTCCCCGGAGGACATAATAAAGGCTGTCACAAGAAAGGCGGATGCCGCTCTCTATGAGGCGAAAGACAGAAGGAGAAAGCTGGATAGGAGCGGGAAAGGCGAAAAAGAAAAAAGACAGGGCATCGCCGTTGTCTATGAGCCATATATGATAGATAAGTGGAAGGAGAAGGTCGATACACCCGTGCCTCCGCCGTCCGAAGCGCAAGAGACCGAACACGATGTAGCGGACGGGTTCATCAGGCAAGGCCGCAGATCTTTTGAAATAATGGTGAACGCGCTTAAGAAGGCGGCCGATGATCCGTCGCAGACACTCAAGAGCGATGAGGTTCCGGGTCAGGGCCAGTCCGTAAGGACCATTGAAACCGACGCCGTTATAATGGATAAGGATGACTTCTCGTTCGGCTTCTATTCTCATGCATCCGGAGTCAAGGAGGCTATCGTCTCCATGTTGGGATCGGAGGAGGCGTTCGGCAGGATCTTCCCGCAGCCGACAGTCGTGTATGCGAGGCAGATGCTTAAGCACAACAAGGATTCCATTTTGCAGGAGTATGCCTATCATGAGGCCATCTGTCACGAGAAAGGCCACTATGAGGCCATATTCCAGCAGCAACAGCTGTTCCCGGAAAATTACAGCGAGGGCGATTGTGAGGAAGCGGATGGGAAGAAATATTTAAAGGGTTACAAGGGCGATCCGACCAAGCCCTTCAAGGGAGAAATGGGGGCGGTTTTGAGGAGCACGATAGACAGCGTGGTAGCATGGAAGGCCCGCCTCGCGGCTTTGCGCGACGCCTCCTCTCCGAAAGCGGCCGGCAACGGTATCCCGGGCGCCGGTTCCAAATTGCTTATATCGGAAGAGCTCTTCAGTCCGGAGGATGTGATCGCGCTCAGGTCTATACTGAACACGGACCTTATCGAGATCATGCCGGCGGACGCCATACGCGCCGCCGCGACCAATAAAGAAGCCTCGAAAAACAATCTCGGATGTATCATAGGCCGGGATGAGTTCAACAATATGTGGAAGGACTCACATAGGATCAATAACAGGTCAACGGTCCTTGTTTTGGATGAGGACCTGAAAGACTCGCGCTATCTCTATTTGGAAGGCGTGATGAGCCTTGCTACGGCCATGATGAACGGCGATACGGTCAAGGTGCGCGCATATGCGGAGCTCCTGTTCTCAACGGCCGTCGATGACAGCGTGCTGGAGCTCCTGAAGAAGGACAACCCCATCGAGTTCGCGATACGGGCGATACTGAAGTTCAGGCCTATAGCGCCGATAAGGACGGAAGAGCTCATGGAGAACAGAAAGTCGATGGAGGCATCCCTTGCTGCCGCCTAATATACGTTTCCTATACAGGGTTATCGCCGTTATCCTCATAGGCGCCTTTGTCTCTTACGACCTTGCCTGGGCTTATCCCGATGCTAGCGGTACCCTTGCCGTGCCCGGGCTGCAGAACAGGGATGTCGTCGATAAGATAAAGGCGGCCGAGATCGCGCGGTTCATAGAGAAGAAACTGGCTGAAAGCGGCGCTGACGAGCAATCAGCGCTCAATGAGGTATGCGCATTAAAGATACGGTATCCGGGGGTCTTTGAGGACATTACGCTGGGGGCGATAATGTCGGATTCGAAACCCGTTGATGTTGTTTTCCATATGAGCAAAAAAGACGGGCATATCGCTATCCGCTGTTTCGACACGCGGGACACTTCCCGTGGCGGATCGGTGCAGCCGGGTTACGAGGAGGTGGAGAAGGCCAGGCCTGTCCTGCCTGACAGCGCCATACATATACAGATAGTGAAAAAGAGGCCTGTCGCCGTGGTTCCGGCGGCAACCGCCAGCAGCGCGCCTGCCAAGATCGAAAGGACGGTCCCTGAAAGTATATCGCAGGATCGGCTTGAAGAGAAGACGGCACTTCGCGTATCCTGGTGGCTGGAGGAGCTCCCAAGGGTCGGCGTTCCTTTCGGCGCATTGGCTATACTTAATGCCGTTAATACAGAAGACATGGCACTTAACGTCCAGATCTTTTCGATAATGGCCATCGTGTTCGGCGCCATCTTCTTCCTGCGCCACCTGTTACAGGAACGCGCCCCTCCTAAAGACGCGGATGGTGATCTTGCCCTGCTGGCAGCCCCTGCCCTGGCGGCGGTATCAGGCATTATCATATCTGTGGGATCGGTCCTGCTGATCACGAATCCCCTTGCCCAGTTCCTGACCGCGCTTCCGGTGAGCATGGCGGCGCATCTGGCCATAAATCTTGTTGTAAGGATGCTGCGCGGCCGCGAAATAAACGCCGGTTATGCCTCGCTCAGTAACGGCGACGATACAAAATGGATGTCCTCCTTCGACAGGAACAAGGCTGAGTGGGACCTGTCGGGCCTCCGCACCATATCGTTAAAGAAGCTTAAGCTCTCGCTCTATGCTATAGGAGCCGTGGCCGTCCTGGGCTGCGAGATAGCCTTTGCTGTGCAAAACCCTCTTTTGGGCAGCTGGCTCATCTTCCTGACCGTCGCTCTGCAGGCATCCATGCACTTCAGGGAATGGCGCGCTATCTCCGACTTACAGAACAAGGCATTTACGGTCCTGCGCAATATGCAGCTCAGATTCGATACATTCAAGGACGAGATGGGCATGCGGGATATCTCCAAGCTGGAGCTTGAGGCGATCGACCAGATCTTCGGCTGGGATTGCTACAAATACCGCCTGTCGAAAAAGGACGGCAAGCTCTACTATGTCTACGACCGCGGTACTCTCGTCGATTCCTCTTACTCGGATAATCCCCGCCGGCCCACGGACAAGGACGAGAAGGAATATTTCTGGAGCAATATGGCGCGCTATCACTCCGAAGTGAATCCTATCACCAAGAGGGCTGTGGTAGAGCAGTTACAGAGAGAATACGACGGATGGATCGTGGGTCCGAACGGAGAACTAAAAGGCCTTTATATAAAGGACAGGTCCAAGCTGCCTCACGGCTATACCGCGAAGAACATAGATATCGACAGGAAGAAATACGGCGATGATGTCGATCAGATGCTCTTCTGGGCTGAGGAAGAAGACGACGACATAGTCGGATATGCCTTTATAGACTGGAAGAGCTACAGGAAGTTCGTCTCGCTCAAGAACCTTTCAGACAACCAGCTGGACAAGTTAAGGGATAGGCTCATCGCGGCGCAGGATATCGGGGATCTTTTTAATGACCACTATCTTTACCGCCTCCACAAAGACTTCACGCTGCAGGGTATAGCCAAGGAAGGCGCGCTCAACGATTCTTCTTATACAAAGGATCCGCGCCCCGCCACTGACGGCGACGAGAAACAATATGTATGCGACGGCCTTTTGGATTATTGGTGGGGGCCGGGGCGCGGAGGCCGTTCCGAGCGCGCCAGAGAGCTTAAGAAAGATTATCCGGGGTGGATCATAGGCCCTAACGGCGAGCTATTAGGGTTGTATATAAAGGATAGGCGTAAGCTGCCTGCCGGCATCAATGCCAAGAACTTGAGGTCCGATGAACGCGCGTACGGCGATGATGTCAACCAGATGCTTTTCTGGGCCAGGAGGGAGAACGAGGGACTCATGCTCTACCTGTGCGTCGACTGGATAGACCAGAGGCGGGCAAGGGACTTCGTGCCCCTTAAGAACCTCTCACCCAAACGTCTTGCGACTATAAGCGATATCATAACGCTGTTGGGGAATACGGTCCGTTACGAGAAGAAGAACCTTGAGGGCCGGCTGCATACGGAGAGGATGGCGATAAAGGACGGCTTGACAGGGCTTTATAACCAAACCTATTTCATCGCTGCCGTAAATCAGTTGATCGGCCGGACGCGGACGCAGCGCGGGAACCATTCCATCGGCATCATCATGATAGACCTGGACCATTTCAAGAACGTGAACGACGGCCACGGCCATGAGGCCGGCAACAGGGTGTTGAGGCAGGCGGCTGAGATAATAATGAAGAACCTGAGGAGCGACGACGTGCCGTGCCGGTACGGCGGAGAAGAACTCGCGATCGTCATGCCCGATACGTCCGAAAAAGACGCTGTGAAGATGGCGGAGAGGCTAAGAAAGGCTATGGAAGCGGCCGAGTTCACGGACGAGAACGGCAAGTTGATACCGAAGATCGTGCCGGGTTCAGGCGAACCGATGGGGACAATAAGCGTGGGCGTAGCGGCTGCAACGAAAAAAGAAGTTTCGCAGGGGAATTTCACAGCCCAGGATCTTATAGCGGAAGCCGATAAGGCGATGTACCGCTCCAAGCGGGACGGCAGGAACCGCGTCACCGTGTATTCCGAGATGGCCGCATCCGATAGCGAAGAAAAGGCCGGCGGCCTGCCGGCGGTTTTCGGCATATCCGCGGCAGGCGCGACCGGCATAGGAATGCTTATAGTGTTCGGCGTGCTTATAGCGCATGAGGTGACGCGCCATATATACGAGCTTTGCAGGTCGCAGGGGCTTGTGTCTGACAATAGATTCATGCGGGCCATTTTAAAGAGATCGTTGTGGCCGCCTGCCGTGCGCCGTTTCATATTCAAATATATATCCGAACCGCTCGCAAGGGCTGCGGTGCGTGTGATGACCATGCTTGAGGCATCCACTTTCCGCCTGGAAAAAGATATCAAGAGGATAGGCGAGAGGGTAGAGTCCTTGCGGAAACACGTCAATCCTCCGGTTATGGCCGTCTTATCCGATATGCACGGCGAAGTATACCGGCTTGAAGAGGCCATCGAAAAGGCTGAGAAGACGCACGGCGCCGAGCGTTTCATATTTTTGGGAGACGCGATAGACGCCAGGGATGATTACAGCGGTGTTATGGAAAAGAGGAAGAGTGGAAAAGAGATAAGCTCGCGGAATACGATCCGGCACATAAAGGCTTTGATAGAAAGCGGAAAAGGCGAATTTTTGCTCGGGAACCATGAAATATGCCTTATCGGCTCCGTATCGGGCCCTGACACTATAGAGAACAGGGCGCTCTTTTTGCAGTGGATACTGCCGGAGAACCACTATGGCGGAGCTCATACACTGAGGGAGTTCGGCGTAAGATCGCCTTTTACCGTCGAAAAAATAGATGACTTCTCTCACTGGATCTCTACCGGCGAGGTCAAGTCCAAGCTCGATAGCCAGGCCCAGGCCCTATACAGTAAAGCAAGATCGAACAAGGCCATGATAGACGTCGCCGAATGGATGAAGAAGCGGGGCCGCCTTTATCTTATCGAGGACGACACCCTGTACGTGCACGGCGGAATACCCCTGTTCAATAACGGTGAGATGTGCCCTATGATAAACGGCCTGACCGGGACAGAAGCCCTCAGGCAATTGGAAGAGGATTTCAGGGAAGGCTTCATAAATTATACGGATCTCACCTTCTCCCACAGATCGCCGCTCAATGCCGATTCGCCTTTGAGGACCAATCCCTGGTATGGGCGCCTGAGGAGCGACAGGGCTGTCAGGCGCATGCTCAGCGCTTTCGGCGTAAAGCGTATCGTCTTCGGCCATTTCCCGAACGCGCCGGCCATGATGTTCGGCGGAAAACTCGTTAACGTGGACGGAGGCCTTTCCGACAGGTATGAGGGCGAGAGCGCGGCCTTTATCGTGACCAGCAATAAGGCGCTCCTTCAATCGATACTTTTTGACGGCCGCCACAGGCGCATGAGGCAAGACCCGGCTGACGTTGTAGTGGAAGAATTCCGCGGGCCTAGGATCAATAGGGGCATAGCCGGCCAGATAAAAGGGCTTGAGGATATCCTGTCTATCAAGAAAAAGAGGTTGGAGGCCCTGGCAAAGAAGCTAGGCAAGACCATAGCAAAGAACGACACGGATCTCCTGCCGCCGGTTCCGCAAAAGAAGAAAAGCAGAAAGAACGGCAACGGCAGGAAGGGGGCGCCGGACGGGTTTATACGGAAAGGACACCGGTCCGCCCGTATATTTACATCTATCGCAGATGATATACGCCTTTGTTCAGGAACGCGCGAATACGACGAGAGAGCGGCCGGCCTCTTAAAAGAGGCGCTTGCCAAGGCGCGGCTATCCGACGCCGAACGTTCGGCTGTGAAGAGCAGGTTGCAGAAGGTCAAAAACGGGTCATTCAAGACATATGAGTTTTTACCTATCGTCAAGTCGGAAAAAGATTTTTTCCTGGGATGGAGCAATGCGGAGAACGAGGAGCTCTTCCTTGCCCCGGAACTGATAAAACACCTTGAGGCACGTGGCCCGCCGACGCTTGTCGACGAATACCTTCTCCATGAACTCCTGTGCCCCATTATGGGCCATTATAGAGCCGTACTTATACAGCAGGATGTTTACCCCGACCATTATAATTCCCGCAGCGACCTGTTAGGCAATCAGACCGAGAAAGACCCTTATAAAGGCATATTGAACGACGTTTTAACGGGCTTCATAAAGGAGCGCTCCGCGGCTGCGGCCGCTGTCAAGGCTTTGTCGACTCATGAAAAAAATGTTCGGCTGATGCGGCGGATCGTCGAGGCGGCTGGAAGGCGGGACCGCGCGTTCCGCATCATCAGGCACAAGATAAAGAACGATGAAATGCCCGACTCGTTGCGCATAGATGACTTTGTGAAATTGGGCGCGTTCGGAGGCCTTTATCTTGATGTCAGCGCCGATGCCCTGCAGTGGTGGGATGGCCTCAGCGCCGGGAATAAGGCCGATCTTCCGGAGGATTTAAATAATATCTCAGAGCCGTCCTGTGAAGAGCGGCGCGATATGCTGTTTAATGAATTTGAGGTAGAAACGTTAATAAGTAAGCTCGAAGAGAGGGATCGCGAGATCGCCCGTATGTATATTGGCGGAAAGACCCTTTTAGAAATAGGGATGCATTTTGGCTTTACAGGCGAGAGGGCCCGGCAGCGCCTGGTGGAGATATCGCGCGAATTGGTAGAGCTTGCCGAAGGCGGGCTTTCCAGGAAGGAGAGGAAAGAGGCTGATAGAGAGAAGATAAAGATCTTGCGAGAGCAGGAAGCGGAAACGCGGACGTATGTAAAAAAGAAGATAAAAGAGGCCCGCCAGGCGATGAAGGGACCCGGCGCCCACCACGAAAGCGCCCTCTATATACTTCAGGATGCCCTGCGTGCGGCGGATAGAGTAGCTTTGTCCGGCGCCGTCACCGGCAGGATAGGGAGATATATAGATGAAGTGATGGCGAAGATCAAGAAGGCGAGAAAGACGGCTGAAGAGAAGGCGCGCAAGGAGCGCTTGGCAGCCGCCCTGGAAACGGCCAAAAAAGCCATGACGGAAAAGAGAGAGCGCGCCGAGGCCGAGACGCGCGAAAGATTATCGCGTGTCAGGACGGCCATGGACGATCCGGCCGCGGACAAACCGGCCGTTCTTGCTATGGCCAAGGCCGCATTGTATGCAGCGCGCGGTGAGAATATGCCTCCGGCCGCCCTGACGGAGACGAGAGGCTATGTTGCGCGGCTTACCGAAATGATCGAGAGGGAAAAAGAGGGTGTGCGCGAGATCGCGCCGGAAGAAAAACTCGCCAGGCTATTATACAGGGACGACTTAACGTCGCGTAAAAAGCACAATATCATCAAGAATCTGGCGGCTATGGCGCTGGAAGGAAACGGAAAGGCCCTTGAATTGCTGGGCGTCGCGGCGCTCGAGATACATGAGCTGCGTATGCGGATAATCGGTTTTCTGTGCCGGTTGCCTCCCGAAATATCATATGGGAAGCTTCCGCTCAAGATAGACAGGATATGGCGTAATGTCCTGCCACCGGAACAGCGGCAGGCCCTTGCCGATATCATGCGGAAGAGCGGGCGCTCGATGGATGGCTACATCCGCCAGGGGACGGAAGCGGTCAAGGATTTCGAGCCGCAATTAGCCATGATACGCCAGAATAACTACACGTCGAAATACGGTCAGAAGGCCGCTGAGCTGCTCGAGAGCGCCCTTGCCGCCGGAGAGATATCCTCGGAAGCGCGCAAGGCTCTTGAAGAGCAGCTGCAAAAATTCAGGGACGGCTCTTACAGGATATACGGCTTCAAATCGATAGTGAAAGCCAAGGATGATTTTCTTTTGGGGTGGAACAACATAGCCGGCAGTGAGCTATTCATGGCTATAGACGTTATCGCAGAGTTGGAAGCCCCCAACCCGAAGATACCGCCTACGCTCACCGACGAATATCTCCTTCACGAACTTATCTGTCCCGTCATAGGCCATTATCACTCGATCAGGCTGCAGCAGAAGCTGTTCCCTCAGCACTATCCGGATGATGAGCGCTTGAAGCAGCAATCGGCCGAGAATCCGTACAAAGGGATGCTGGGGATCATGCTCAGGTTATCGATCGACAAGATGAAGGACCCGATCCTGGCCAAGATAATACATGATATCAAGGATTATGTGGTGACATCCGGCGGTTTTGCCCATAGCGTGAATAAGAAACTCAAAAAACGGTCGATAGAACTGTTCGTTTTGCTTAAAGAGCAGCTCGGCCGCGGTGAGGCCCCTGATATAGACGTATATATGATACGGATGATGCTGGACGAGTTTCATTCTGCGCTGGAAGACTATCAGCGCCTTACCCGTGAACATGACGAAAGAAAAGAGGTCTCGGAAGCTGAAACTAACGCTTTAGAAGAGGCCAAGAGCTGCATCGATATCATCGATTCGGTTGAAAGGGCGCAAACGGAAAGCGGGCTGCAGGTATCGAGAGAAGGGTCTGAGCTGGAAGATCTGATGGCCGCCATCTTGATACTGCAGCAGTATCAGCGCCTTGCCATGTTCTTTTGCGTGGTCACCAAAAAATGCTTGCGCGGCGATCTAACGATAGAAGATATGCTCGACACGCTCAAAAAGAACCTGCCGGAGTTTGTGCGGTTAAAAGCGGCTATTAAGCAGATGCGGGAAGACAGGCCGTGCAGCGGCGATGCGCGGCTGGTCTCGTCACTTGAAGTTATAATCCAGGCGAACGATGAGGCCATCTCCGAGATCAACAGCGCTATCCGCTGGCTGGGAAGGTCGATGGAGAACTTTTCCATCGATGAGGTGGGCAAAGTGGTCAGGCAGGCCGAGAAAAAATATCCCAGCGTAATGTTCAAATACGCCGTTTCGGAAGAGGCGCTTCGCCTGAAGGATGTGTTTACCTATAAGAGGATATTGAAGACGGTGCTCGAAGGCTTGATAGACAACGCCTATATACACAGTGAAACGAAGCAGGTCGATGTGAGCGTTTCGCTTACCAAAGGCGGGGAGCTTAAGGTCGACGTGAGGGATCACGGCAAGGGCATGTCCAAAGAGCGGCAGCAGACGATCTTCATGCCGGGTTTCTCCGAGGCCAAGCAGAGGCGGGCCGGGACGGGTTTCGGTCTATATACCTACAAGGAATCTGTCGAGGCGACAGGCGGGAACATGAGTTTTAGCTCTAAAACCGGCGAAGGCACGACGTTCACATTTACGCTTCCCGTCAATGCCAAGCTGAACATATTAAAGCGGTATACCAACGGTCCGCTTATCGTTGTGGTGAGCGGACTCATGGGAGCCGGCAGGAGGGCGGTCTCGCGCGTGCTCGCGTCCAGGCTGGGCCTCCGCTATATAAACGGCGGTTTCGTAGCTAAAGCGCTTGTCGCCAAGATGCTGGAGGAGAAGGTCGATATGGATGATGAAGCCCGCGTTACTGTCTACGCCCGCGAATTCCTTCTTGAGAAGAAGAGGCTCGATTATTCCCGGGAACCGGTAACCCTGGACGGAGTCGATACCACGGCCGCCGATGAGCAGGGGTTATCCGTGAGAGATAAGATAAAACGGACCTTTGAGGATAGCCGCGCTAACGAAGCTATCCTCCACCGGGTCACCAAATACCACGGCGTCCGTCAGGCTATAAGGGAGTTTTACGAGGCGGAAGCCCTCAGGGTGCGTTCTCTGGGAGAATATAACGGCCTCATAATAAGGACGAGCGAACCGATCAGGGACGTCGCTCAAAAGGAGTTCTCTATCGTGAATGTCATGTTGCTCGCCTCTTCCCGCGTCAGGGCCGAAAGGGTCAAAAGAAGCTATAAGGACATAGACGCGCTGGATGAGTCTACGGGCAAGACCAACTTTGGCGCGCAATACAGCGGCCTGAAAAAGATAAATACTTCATACAGGCCTGTCGCCGATATATGCCGCGAAGCGCTCGACCACATAGCGCTCACGATATCTCCGGCAGACCCTTTGATAAGGGCCGGCACGGAGTCCCGGGCGGAGTTTGAGACGCTCATCATGAGCGCGCGCCGCAACAGGATGACAGACCATTTCGCGGAACGTCTAGCGGCTGTTATGGATATGGCCTTGAGATCCGGGACGCTTACTTCAGGAGAGGGCGTGAAGATCTCGACTATCGCGGAGGATATCAGGAAAGGCGATTATGCGGTTTGCGGGTTTGATTCGATAACCAAGATGCCTGACGACTTCTTTTTGGCCTGGAACAACAAAGAAGGGCGCGAGCTCTTCGTGGCCAGCGACATAGTCTCCAAGCTGGGCTCTATCGGCTGGCCGTCGCTTGCCAACGAATACCTCTTCCGCTCGCTCCTTGGTCCTGTGCTAGGCGATGTCCGGACGCTGGAACTCCAGCAGGAGCTCTGGCCGGCGCATTATCCGGACAAGGTGTTGCTGAAATCCCAGATGATAGAAAGGCCTTATAACGGTATGGTAGGCGAAACCCTGAAGAATATGGTCAATGCTCAGGCGCTGGCTAAGAAGCCCTATACCCGCATAGAGAGCGAAGGCATTAACGTTAGCAGGGCCTTTCTCACCGTAGAGGATGCGGTAGCCGAGGCGTTTACCCTCTGTATCGCCAATGGAAAGGGCCGGTTCATCACCAGTAAAAAAGAAAAACTATACCAGTTGCTTATAAAGACCCTGCTTACCCTTGAAGACCCCTCGACATCCTTTGAGCGCAGGCACATCGAGACGATAAAGACGCTTCTGGAACAGATGCCCCACGATATGGTGAAGATAGATTTCGTTATTCCCTATCTTGAGGAATACATGCGCCAAGGCGATGCCGAAGACCTCAGGATGCAACTATCCACGGTCCACGACCGCCTTACAAAGGCATATCAGGATATACTTTCATTGTACCTCTACATGGGTATAGTGCATATATTCCGCAATTCCCTTTCCACGGTCGGGGGTTTTGCCAGGGGACTGGGCAAAAAATATACGGACACTGATCTCAGGCGGTTCATCGATGTATCTTTCGGGATGGAAAAAGAAGTCGGCGCGCTGGCCGACCAGAAAGGCAAATTCAATACCGTGGAGAACCTGGCGGCCTTCCTGAAAGGCCTTGAAGGGACGGTCGCCGAAGGGCAGAAGCTTCTGGATGCTTTTGAAAGAGAATATGCGCGGTCTTTCACCGCTAAGGATAAGGACAATATCCGCGTCATCCGGGAAGAATTGGACGTGCTGGATGCGGCGGATAAGGAGGTATCGCTTGCGGCACGAAGCAATATCGGCCTTGAGCAACTTATCGAAAAGACGGATCTTGCCATTACGAAGGCAAGATTGCGAAGGCCGCTTCCGGAATATCTGCGAGTGGTCGTCATGAGGCCGGGATCCGATGAATCGGTGACGGTGACGAAAGGCACGCCGGTAAAGGTAACGGCGCAGGTCTATATAGAAGGATATACACCGCAAGAGGTAAGGGCGGTGGGCGCGAAAGAATTTGCCGAAACCGTCCTTAAAGCCCGGGCGCTGACGAATGCCCTTAGCCCGGCGAACGCTCCGGCAAAGGAGGCATGGAAGGCCATACAGATGAGATTTGTCGGCACAGGCGGTATAAATGGGCATGATTATATCTTCGAAGCCACGATCCCGGCCGACAGATACGCGGGTATTGCCGATGGTAAGGGCGGGATGAGCGAATTTGGTATCCTGCCGCAGGTGGCATTAAGGGTGGAAGACCCGCAGGCCGCTGAGAGATGGTTCAATTGCGAGCAGCTGAACGCGGATCCGGCGAGGAACGAGTACGGCAACGCGCGCCTTGTCGTATTGCCGAAAGAATCGCTGATAACCGAGGAGGCGGCGCCCGCGCCTTCCCGTAGAACGCCGGATGAGCCTTTAGCTATCACAAGCTCATCCGCATCGGCATATATGACTTTCCCGGAAGCGGTAGCGCTTACCGAGTCGGTCCACAAGATGGGCATGAATATCCTCGATGACATCCTGAGCCGCAAGGGCGCGGCTAACGGCAATATCTTGACGAACGGCAAGCCGCGAACGATCCCGATCAACATAGACATATTCGCGGATATACCGGAGGCAAACAGCGATGTCATCACGCGGTTCCTGGAGATCCTGGCATTGAAACAACTCTATATCAACAGGCGCTCCAAAGGCGCAGAGTTTGAGTTTATCAGCTTCTCGGACAATGCGGCGCTTTTGGGAAAGATAGAGAAGATATACGGCGAGCTTGACATAGTGAGGCAGTATAATCTAAAGCTCCATAAAGAGAACGGGCTACAACGCGGCTTTGCCATAACGGCGCTGGAAGATGACGTAACCCCGCATAAGGAGAGGTGCATATTCCTAGAAAATAGGGTCGTGGCACTTGATGAGGCTTCAGGCCTTTGCATGTGGGCAGGGGTCCTCGACCTGGCGCTGGCCATGACCATCCTCCTCGACCAGGAGGAGCTCTCACGCAAAGACCATTACAACCGCCTGGCGGAATTTTACAATAAACTTTTGGCAAGCCGGCCTGAAGCGGTCGAGAGCGATACGCTGGCCATCTTCTTCGATGATGACGTGCAACGTTCGATAGGGATGGCAAAGAAACTCGCCATACCGCAGGCCGGAAAGTTCGATATCAACGACCTGAGAGAACTATATATAAAGATGAGGACGCTCGAGGAAGCGGCGTAATTTAGCTCATAGATCTTAGCTCGTAGCTCATAGGGAGAAGATTATAGATGATAGCGTCGATCAAAAGGCTTAAAGGTCCCGTAACGGTTATCGCGATGGCGCTTATAGCGGCTTTCATCGCATATGATATCGCATGGGCGTATCCGGACGAAGGCGGCTCCAGTCTCGCTGTGCCAGGTATGCAGAACAGGGACGTCATCGCCAGGGTCAGGGTCGGCCTCATCATAGACCTCATAGAAAGGCGCGGGACCCTTACCGGCCTGGCCATTATGAAGCTGGACGACATACTGGTGTGGCAAAAGTCCGGCCTTTCAGAGTTCGACGGCGTTGAATTCGATGTTATCAAGCATAAGAAAAAAGTGATAGAAGTGCGCCTCCGTTTCAACGACCAGCGGGAGATCTTCCTTATAAGGTATTTCGATCCCGAAAGCGGCAAGGCGTTGCCCGTGCCGGTGGGATACGACGATGTCACAGAGGCGTTGTCGCACTCCAATCCTATCGGCACCGTCAGCCACATATATAGGCAGGTCCTCAGGAAACGCATAGTGGTCCCCGCCCCGAAAAAGCCGGCGAAACCCGTCGTTGTGATTAACGAGAGGCCGGTATCCCGCAGCGGCCCGTCGCTTGGTCCGGGCATGTGGACGATGCTGAAGCAGATCGTTGCCGAGAACCCCTCGATCGCGCCGCAGGGATGGGACGCGATCGATAAACTTTTTGATGACAAGTTCGATGAATTCATGCGGCAGGATTTCCGTGGGGACGGCCTGAAGACCGCCATGGGTTACTATTCGGAATTCGAAAGCTTCTATAGGGGCGTGCGCGATGTCGCCGGCTCTAAAAAGTCCCGTATCCTGAAGCCGAAAGACGAGAGCGCCGAGGACCTTCTCGACAGGCTTGATGATTTCGACAGGTATGTCCGGACCAAGCTGAGCTGGATATTCATACTGGATAGATATTGGTCCGAGATCCAGGGCGCGCGCGAAGAGCGAAACGGCTTGAAGACAGAGTCTGCGGCAGAGCTCCTGCTTAAGAGAAACAGCCTGTTCATGGCCATGCAACCATTCGCGAGGCTTTTAGAAGAAGACGAGCAGGTATTTAGAGCCCTTAAGGTAGTGATCGCTATTGCCGAAGGCAAACCGGTGCCGCCTGCCGCCATCGAACCGGTGAAGGAGAGGCCGGAAAAGCCTTTGCAGATAGCGGTCAAGAAGCCCGCCGGAGCGACGAAAGAGGTTACGCCGCCCTCTGCGCCTGCAAAAGAAAAGACGCCGCCGGTATCTTCATTCATCGGCTACCTCAAGAACGTCAACTGGAAGTACATGGCGATAACTTCCGCGGCGGCCATCCCGCTGGCGTTCCTGCTATCGCTCGTCCTGCCTGTCAACATATTCACGGTCTCCATTGCGCTCATGCTGCCCATCGTGTGCTTCTTCCTCTTCTCATGGTCCTGGCAGGGGCTTATATTTACCATCCTGGCATCAGTCGCGCTGTCCGTCTTCCTGCCTATACCGTGGTTCGGGCTATCGCTTACCGCTATCCTCATGGGCCACATGATAGTCCACAAGGGCGCTGCGCTGCGGCGCGGAACCGCTGCGGGTAAGGGTACAGCCGGCGCGCCGCAACAGGCGCCGGCTGTCGCGAAAAAAGAAGAGTCTCAGGCAGCGTCAGCAAAGAAGACAGAGCCGCGGGATGCGAACGACCCCTTGTCCGGCGTTACGATAGAAAGCGATGTTTTGGATCGCATAATACAGGTGATCAGGGCCATGTGGGGGGAGACGGCTGACGCAGCCGTGAAGAGAGAGGAGAGAGCGAAGAGGCTTAGCGACTACGCTATCATGAATGCCCTCTTTGCATCAGGACATTTAAAAGATGTCCCGGAATACAGGGACCTCAAGGAGGAGCTGAGGCCTTTGGTGGCGCGGGAGCTTGAGAAGATAGAAAAAGGCTACAGCTTCGATTTTAAAAATGTCCTGGAAAAACTGAAGAACTGGCGGCATGAAAAGGACAAAGACCTGGCCCACGCCCTGAGCGAGGTCGCCCAGGAGGTAGCCACCGGGCTTAAGCCCACTGACACGGAGAGCACGAGGACAGGGGAGATGCTCGCGATACAGGAGCTGATAGCGGAACGTTGCGGAATCGGGGAAAAAAGATTCGAGCTTATCTTGAGGCACCTTATAGTAGCGCGTATCCGCGAAACGGTGCGGTCTAACGAGATGATAGGGGCCGCGTCGGGAGACGATTATCACATGCTGGGCATCCTGGAATTTAACGTCAAGAACTATGCCGGCGCGGAAGCGGCTTTTGAAAGAGCTGTCGAAAAGGAGCCTTTCAGGCAGGAATTCGTGTTCACGCTCGGCGTCGTAAAGCACCTTCTGCAGGACTGGGACGAGGCAAAGAAATATTACGGCGATTTCATCAGGATAAATAAGGCGACGGAAAGACACGCGCCCGAAGATGAGGCCAGGATAAAGCTGACGGAACTTTTGATAAAAAAGACCGACAAGCGGATCCCTCTTATAAAGGGCCGGTTGCCGGAGGGCAACCTCATCGGCAAGGTCTATATCGATAAAGAAGCGACGCAGCAGGTATTGAGCGGCGTGAACGCCGCGGAGAGGAACGGGTTCGTCGAATTCTGCGGCCCGGCCGGCGATATCCTCTATACAAAGGAGGGCAAGGAGGCGAGGGTGAAGTTGGCGGGCGAGGTTGTCCCGGTCGAATCCGGCCATGCGCTCAAGATCATGGAGGATAACGAGCACATTCGCGGATTCGCCGACACGCAGAACGTCTACATAGCAAGGTCCCTCTCCAAAAACCCCATCGCTATCTACCACGAATTCAAAGAATCATATTACGCCAGCCATCCCGAACAGCTGCCGCAAGGGGTCAACGCCCACACATTCCTCAGAGGCTGCGGTACCGATATCCGCGAACTTTTAAGCCACAGGAAGATATCCGGCCTTGGCGCTGAGGAACTTGTCGAGTATATCAAAAAGCTACTGCCTCCGGAACGTTACAACGAAAATGAATTCAACCTTATAAAATATAACGGCACAATCGGCAAAAAAGGCAAAGAGCTTACCTACGGCGACCAGGACAGGCAGTTCGGCGTCGAAGCGAACAGGGAGTTCTCCAAGACAATCCGCGAGAAAGCGCCCGCAGCGTCCCGGCGGACGTTCAGGTCCTACGAAGAGATCATGTTCAGGGACTATTTCGAGGATATCTTCGAGAAGAACATCGAGCTCTTCGTCCTGCTCTCTTACCGCATGATGGCGGAAGGCGCCGAATTGGATAGCGCCCTTAAAAGACAGGATGAGTTGAAGGCGGAGCTTCTGTCCCTCACAGAAAAATATCCCTACTACATGTTCCGCGAGGACGGGGGTTTTCGGAATACCGTTGCCTATATCAATAATAGGATCGAGCGAGCCATAGAGCTCATCAACAAAAAAGACGAGCCGGCCGCGCACTGGTGTCTGACCGGCGTAGTGAACAGGATCAGGGATGCCAGGATGGACCTTTTCGAGAAATGGCTCGAGCGGAAACGGCGCTACCAGAAGAAGCTCGTAAGGCAGGGGAGGGTCGTAAGGCTTTCGCAAAGCCGCTACCGCGTCCATGACGGCGGTAAAAGGCCCATAGTGGACCACGCCGATATAGAATTCGAGACGCTTTGGGAGGCGATGAGGTCCGTATGGGAACAGATCGATTCGGAGATAGACGAACGCCGCGATGTCAGGAGATGGGCCGATTCGCTCGATAACCTGAGAGAGATGATGCATTCGAGTGATTTCAAACTGTCCCAGGACCAGATAGCGGCTATAAGCCGCGCCATCAGCGACATCACGGCCGGCATGGTGAAGCCAGGCGGTGAACTTAAGGTCGAAGAGAAGAGGATAGCCAAATTATTCCTTGAAGCGTCTGTAAAGATGTTGTCGCTCGGAGACAGGCATATACGTACGGTCGCCATCTTCATGGAGAAGGCCGAGGCCCTGCTAAGGGCGCGGCTGGATAATACGGAGTCGATAATAAACAGCCTTCACGAAGTCCGGCTCGGCGCGGTGATGCTGGAAGCCGACAGGCGGGATAAGGACCTTATCGAGAGGGCCGAAGATGTCATTTCGCTATTGGATGCCGGAAGGTATGACGAAGCCAAAGGCAATATGTTCGGCATAACGCGGCTCAACGACCTTAAAGGTGAACCGGAGTACAAAGGCCTCCACGATATAGTGTGGCCTGCCATTACCAGGCCCGAACTCATAAAGCAGGCCGCGCCGTATATGAGGCTCATCATACGAAAATGCAGCGAGGCACTCTTCCTGCGCTATATGCTGAGAAAATATTGGAGCGAACTGGTGCGTCGCGAGCTCTCATCGTCCCGGCCGGTCGACAGGGAGGCGTTCATAGAGGAGGTCTTCGCCAAGATAGCCGATGACAATGCGGCGTTGCAGGCGATGACGCGCGGCCGAGCAAGGTGGTGGGCGAAGTTCTACCAGGCGGTGAACATACCGCTTAAAGTGGATGGCCCGAAAGGCAGGGATGGCCGGGTATCCAATCCCGTCTTTGAGGCGGCATCCGTTTATATTTTTATACTGGGATTCGGGCATCTGGCGGACGCCCTCAGAAAAGAACGCGTCATTACCAAAGGCCTGGTCGAGACAAAGGCGTATATCGAAGGCATCCTGTCGCAGCGCAAGCACCTGATACGCGAGGACCTGCCGGGCCTGGCAGATGCGCTGGCTAAGGATTACGGGCTCGATGACGCCCAGGCGGCGCAGCTTAAGTCGTGCGTGAGGGTCGAGAAGAGGAGCACCGAAGAGGCGGAGATGGTCAAGCTTGCGCAGGAGCGCGCTGCCGCGCGGCTTGCGCCAGGGCCTGCCAAGGCGCCGAAGGCCGATGCGTCATCCCCGCATGCCATGATGCTTGGATTTAACGGTATGAGGATAATGGATGACAAGAACGAGCGTTTCAGGCTGGAGATGCTGTCCGAAGAAAAAGGGCGTTACCCGCTTTCGCTCCAGATCGTCAGAGAATCGGACGGTATACTGATAGGTTCGGTGCAGTTCGAGATAACGAAAGACCGCACGCGGAATATATGGGTGCTCGAGCTCGGGCTGGCGAACATTTATGGCAACGTTAAGGGCGTGAACTATCAGGGAAGAGGTCTCTTCACGAGGGTCCTCCGCTTGATGACCGATGCCATGCCTGACGGCTCCGAACTCAATATCCCGTCTCTTGAGGAGACCGAAACCCTGAAAGCGCTTGCGCGCGGTGTCTCCTGGACAAAAACCAAGATGGGGAAGATCTTTTACGGGAACGGATGGAAGCCGCAGCTTATAGCCATACACGACCTGGATAAGTCCGGCACTTACGTGCTATACGACCGCAAAGGCCAGTGGCCCGAGTTCTGCGATGAGCCTAAGTTCTTGGAAACGCTGGAAAAGGCGATCGCCGATATCGACAAGACCGACAGGCCGGAAGGCGCGAATATCAATGTAGTGCTTTACAAGCCATGCGAAGACGGGGCGCCGCTCATCGCGAGATCCGTCGAAATGCCCAAGGATGACAAAGTGTTGGCCGCCCAGCTGGCGCGGGCGCCACCGTTTATTAAGGGCATACACGAACTATTGATGAGCAGCGGTCGTCCCGCATTTGCGACAGGCTCGAAGATACTGATATCCGAAAATCTCTTAAGCCCGGAAGACGCCTTAGCGCTGCGCTCGGTTCTTGGGAAAAATATCGTAGAGATACTGCCTGCCGAAGCGATACGTAATGCCGCGATGAATGGCGCTGTTTCCAGGGACAAGCTCGGTTGCATCGTGACGAGGGAAGAATTTAATAGCTTATGGAATGGTTCGCACAGGACGAACAATAAGTCGACGGTTCTTGTCCTGGATGAGGACCTGAAGGATACGCGCTACCTGTATATAGAAGGCGTGATAGGTTTGGCGCTGGCCATGATGAACGGCGACACCGGGCGTGTGCGTGGTTATGCGTCGCTTTTATTCTCGACGTTAATCGACGACCAGGTGCTCGAGCTGTTGAAGAGGGACAACCCGATAGAGTTCGCTATCCGCGCGATACTGAGGTTTAAGCCGGTCGAGCCGATGAAAACAGGGGAGTTGCAGCAATATAAGAAGACGGTGGAGGCTGCGCTCGCGGCAGCGTAATTGTTTCCCGCCCCGGCCGGGAACCGCGGTTCCCGGCCGGGGCGGGAAATGGGCGGCGTGATTATGCGAGTTTTACCTCGTGCAGTTTCGTATAGATGGGACCGCTCGGGGTGAGGGTGGATTGAAATAATATTACGGATGAAATCCTGTGAGGACTGCTGGCGGGGCTCTGGCAGTCCTTTATTTTTGCCTTTAATTTATCCTTGTTCATAGGCGACTTGACGCGGCCGACAGTCAGATGCGCGGCGAAAGGCCGCTCTTCCTTTTGAAAACCTATCTTCGACAGGCCGTCATCGACTGCCTGGGCCAATCTCTTCGATTCTTCAGTGCCTTTATCCAACCCCACCCATACCACGCGCGGGAATTCCATCTTGGGAAAAGCGCCGATATCCTTTATGGTTATATCGAAGGCGCTTATACTTTTTCCGATATTATCAAGGACCTGCTTTATCTCTTCCGCCTTCTTCTCATCTATATCGCCAAGGAATTTAAGCGTGAGATGTATGTTATGCGGCTCGACCCATTTTACGTTAGCGCCGGCGTATTTCAGGTGGGACTGGACCTGCCTGAGGGCGTCGCGTATTTCATCGGAGATGTCTATCGCGATGAAGGTGCGCATTACGCATTTCTCCTGATCATGTCCAGCGCGACCTGGGATGCCTGGAACTTTATCTCTTTGCGTGAACCCCTGAACCTGCATTCCCTGACGATGCGCTTCTTGTCCGTTACGAGCGCGATATAGACCAGTCCCACCGGCTTTTTTGCCGTGCCGCCGGTTGGGCCGGCTATCCCGGTTATGCCGATACCTATATATGCGCCGGCGAGTTTCCTTACGCCTTTCGCCATCATCGCGGCGACCTCTTTCGAGACAGCGCCGCGCTTTTTCAGGGCCTCTTTAGGGACGCCGAGGATCTTTTCCTTGGCCTTGTTCGCGTATGTCACGGTACCCATTAAAAAATAGTCTGAGCTGCCGCTCACGTTCGTTATCCTGCTGGAGACGAGCCCGCCGGTGCAGGATTCGGCTACGGCGATGGTCCTCTTCTTTTTGCGCAACGCCTTGCCGACCGCTTCTTCAAGCGTCTGGTCGTCGTATCCGAAGATATTGTTTTTCAATCTCGAAACGACAGTCTTTTCCACCCTCGCTATATCGCGGCGCGCCGCCTTCTTGCCTTTGGCCTTCGACATTACCTTTAGTGTCACCTCACCCAGCTTAGCGTATATGCCTACGGTCGTCGGCGGTTTTATATCTAAAAGGTCTTTCACCTTCGCGTTGACCTGCGATTCGGCGAGCCCGGTCGTCTTTATGGCGCGCGAGAGAAGCGTCCAGCCGCCGCTTTTTTTCCTTAAATAGGGGAGGGCATCGTTGGCGAACATCGGTTCGAGTTCTCTCGGAGGGCCGGGCAGGCATATTATTATCTTACCTTTGTGTTCTGCGATGAGGCCCGGCGCTGTCCCCACCTTATTTCTAAGCCACTTTACGCCTTTGGGGATGAGCCGCCTGTTCAGCAGTTTTGCAACGGTACGAATGGTGATATCGTCCACGGTTGGGCCGAGGCCGCCGGTCGTTATGACGATGTCCGAACGGTCGAGGGTCCGGCGCAGCGATTCGTAAAGGCGCAAGGGGTTGTCGCCGACGGTCATCTGGTGGTAGAGGTCGATGCCTGTCTCGGCGAGCTTGCGGGCCAGGTAGGCGGCGTTGGTGTTCACGATGTGGCCGAGAAGAAGCTCCGTGCCGATAGAAATGATCTCTGCCCTCATAAACCTATTATATAGCATCGCAGTATCGATGGTCAACCCCATATATCCACCTGCGCGGCGGTTGATCCACCGCGCAGGTGGAATAACAAAAAAATGAAATATTTTGCAACAATTTGGGCGTTTTTTCCGTCTTTATATATGAAGGCCGTTTCCATGCGCGGGCTGAAAACACTTTACAATAAGGAGGTGATGCATATATAATATATTCCACGATAATATGTTTAGAGTATATTGTAATTATTACAAATAGGAGAGTCAAAATGGTTAAGCACAAGCCGAAAGAGAAGGAAGAAGTTAAACATCATAAGGAAGAGGTGAAGCAGGAACAGAAGGATGCGGCGGCGCAGGAGAAGGCGCTTGAGCATAAGGCGAAGGCGCTGGAGCTCGCGGTCGAGCATATCGAGAAGCAGTTCGGCAAGGGCTCGATCATGAAGCTGGGCCAGGACTTCAAGGTAGATGTCCCGGCAATACCGACGGGCTCGATATCCATCGATATCGCCCTCGGCGTCGGCGGCGTACCGCGCGGCCGCGTCGTCGAGATATTCGGGCCGGAGTCGAGCGGCAAGACGACGCTTACCTTGAGCATCATCGCCAATGCCCAGCGGCTGGGAGGCACGGCGGCCTTCATCGACGCCGAGCACGCGTTCGACGCCGCCTACGCTAAGATGATCGGCGTGAACCTCGATAACCTCCTCATGTCCCAGCCGGACACAGGCGAGCAGGCGCTTGAGATCGCGGAGACGCTGGTGAAATCCAACGCCGTCGACGTCATCGTCGTAGATTCCGTCGCCGCGCTCACGCCGCGCGCCGAGATCGAGGGCGATATCGGCGATTCGCACATGGGCCTGCAGGCGCGGCTCATGAGCCAGGCGCTGCGCAAGCTGTCGGGCTCGATATCCAAGTCGAAGACATGCGTCATATTCATCAACCAGATCCGCGAGAAGATCGGCGTCTTCTTCGGCAACCCCGAGACGACGCCGGGCGGCCGGGCGCTGAAGTTCTACGCGTCGGTCAGGATCGACCTGCGGCGCATCGCCTCGCTCAAGAAGGGCGAGGTGGTCGTCGGTAACCGCGTGCGCGCGTCGATAGTAAAGAACAAGGTGGCGCCGCCGTTCAGGAAGGCCGAGTTCGACATCATGTACGACGAAGGCATCTCGAAGACCTCGAGCGTCCTCGATACGGCCGAGGCCCTCGGCGTGTTGCAGAAGAGCGGGGCGTGGCTTCTGTACGGCGAGGAGAAGTTGGGCCAGGGCAAGGAGAACGCGAAGGCCTATCTCAAAGAGAATCCCAGGACGCTCGCAAAGATCGAAAGAGAGATAAAGGACAAGGCGCTGCAGACAGCATAAGCGTAAGCCTGATGATATCAGCTACCCGCAGATACTTGATAGCTCTGCTAGCGGTTCTCGTCGTCTGCGCCCTGCCTTTACAGGCGGGCGCAGCCGACGAGGTTTCGCTCCAGAACGCCTTCACGGATGTCGCCGAGAAGGTCGGCCCGACTGTGGTCACGATAGCGATGGAACGGACAGGCCGTGTCCCGCTGGTCGCGCCAGGTTTCAGGCGGTTCGGCCCGCAGGCAGCCCCCGGCAAACCCGACCCATTCGAAGAATTCATCAAGACCTACTTCGGCAACCTGCCGCAGGCGGAGTTCAAGCAACAGGGCCTGGGCAGCGGCGTTATCATCAACAAAGAGGGCTACATCGTAACGAACCAGCACGTGATCGAGAACGCCACTAAGATCACCGCCATCCTTTCGGACGGCAGGAGCTTCCCGGCACAAGTGATAGGCGAGGACAGGCGAAGCGACCTTGCCGTGATAAAGATCGAGGCCGCGAACCTGCCGGTCGCCGAGCTGGGCGATTCTGACAGACTGAAGCCCGGCCAATGGACCATAGCTATCGGCAACCCCTTCGGCTACCTTATGCGAAGCCCGGAGCCTACTATAACGGTCGGCGTGATAAGCGCCCTCCACCGCTCCATCCCGGTCCCGGCGAACGATATCGCGCGTGAATACATGAACCTGATACAGACGGACGCTGCCATCAACCCCGGCAACTCCGGCGGGCCGCTCTGTGACCTGAACGGCAAGGTGATAGGGATAAACGTCGCTGTCTTCTCGCAGGCCGGCGGCTCGATAGGGATGAACTTCGCCATCCCGGTGAACATGGCGAAGAAGATACTCGAAGACCTCATGCAGGGCCGGAAGGTCGCCTACGGCTGGCTGGGCATACTCATACAGGATATCACGCCGCAGATGGCGAATTATTTCGGCCTCTCGTCCATGGAGGGCATCCTCATAGCGGGCATTTATAAGGGTACGTCAGCCGAAAAGAGCGGGTTAAAGCCGGGGGACGTCATAACAAAATTCAACGGCGCTAAAGTCGCCGATATGCGGGACCTCACCTATAAGGTGCTGCACTCCACGATAGGCGAAAAGGCGCGGATCTGTGTTATCAGGGACAAGAAGGAAAAAGTGATAGAGGCTGTCATAGAGCCGCAACCGGGCCAGGCGCCGCCGCCACAAAAAGAGGAAGAGAAGGAGCCGGCCGTTAAGCAGGACGTCTCCGTATGGCGGGGCATAAGGGCCGTGAGCATCACGGAAAAGACGGCGTCCCAATTAGGCCCAGGCGACAGGAAGGGCGTTGCGGTGATCGATGTGGAGGCCGACAGCCCGGCCTATATCAGCGGCTTGAGGCCCGGGGACATCATAAGGGAGATGAACCGCGGCCAGGTCACGGACCTGAACGGATACAGGAGGGCGGCCGAAGCCGCGCGCGGCAATGTCCTCCTGCGCACCGATAAAGGATACTTCATTGTCGGCGAAAGCGAGAAGTAAGGGCGCCGCGGAAAAGACAGGCTCGCGCGCGCTCAATAACGCGTACAGCCTGCTGCGAATGCGGCCGCGCAGCGAGTTCGAGATACGGGAGCGCTTGCGCGCAAAGGGATACGGCGGCGCGTTGATAGACGATATCGTGGCCGGGTTGAAGAGCCGCGGCGACATAGACGACCGGAAATTCGCGGGCTTCTGGGTCGATTCGCGGATGCACCTGAATCCGGTCGGCGATGTGGTATTGAGGCACGAGCTTAAGGCGAAGGGCGTCGCGACAGCCGTTATCGACGCGGCGCTCGAGGCTAAGTCGAAGGCGTACGACGAATACGAGCTGGCACTTGCGATGGCAGCCGAGCGGTTCGAGCGCCTGAAGAAACTCGACAGGCCCAAGGCCATGAAGCGCCTGTATGATTTTCTGCTGCGCCGCGGCTTCGCGTATGAGACGGTGAGAAGGATAGTGGAGAAATTAGCTAAGTAAGCCAGGTTCCCGGCCGGGGCGGGAAACAGGGTTCTTAGTTCCCGCCCCGGCCGGGAACCAAGCACGACATGAAAACAGACGACATAAGACGCGCATATCTGGAGTTCTTCCGCTCGAAGGGCCACGAGGTGGTCGCGAGCGACTCGCTCGTCCCGAAGGACGACCCGACGCTCCTTTTCACGGGCGCGGGCATGAACCAGTTCAAGGAGAGGTTCCTGGGCCGGAACGTCACGTATAAGCGCGCGGCGTCCAGCCAGAAGTGCCTGAGGACGGGCGACCTTGAGAACGTCGGCAGGACCGCCGGCCACCACACCTTCTTCGAGATGCTCGGCAACTTCTCATTCGGCGACTATTTCAAAAAAGAGGCTATAGGGTGGGCGTGGGAATTTTTAACTCAAAGCTTAAAGCTCAAACCTCAAAACTTGTGGGCGTCGGTCTATCAGGACGATGAGGAGGCGTTCGGCATCTGGAAGGACGTCATAAAGCTGCCGGCTTATAAGATAATAAGGTTCGGCGCCAAGGAGAACTTCTGGCCGTCAGAGGCGCCGGCTAAGGGCCCGAACGGCCCTTGCGGGCCGTGCTCCGAGATCTTTTACGACTGGGGCGAGAAGTTCGGCTGCGGCAAGCCGGGTTGCACGCCCGCGTGCGAGTGCGGCCGCTTCTCGGAGGTCTGGAACCTCGTCTTCACGCAGTTCGACCGCCAGCCGGACGGCGCCTTAAAGCCGCTTCCTTCGAAGAACATCGACACAGGCATGGGCCTTGAGCGCATCGCGGCGGTCATGCAGGGCGTGCGGACGAATTTCGAGATAGATATATTCAGGCCGGTCGTCGAAGAGATAAAAAAGGCGTCAAAGTCCCGGCGTATCAACATGTCAAGGGTGAACGCCATCGCCGACCATATCCGCGCGGTGACATTCACGATATGCGACGGCGTGATGCCCTCTAACGAGGAGCGCGGATACGTCATAAGGAAACTGATCCGCCGCTGCGCCATATACGCCAGGGAGCTCGATATAAAGCCGCCGTTCGCCTATAAGCTCGTTTCGGCGGTTGTGGAGGCCATGAAGCCGCAGTATCCGGCACTTGTAGAGAGGCGGGACGATATCGCCCAGGTGGTGAAGCGCGAAGAGGAGAGCTTCCTTTTCGTCCTGCAGACGCAGATACCGAAGGTGGAGGAAGCCTTTAAGGAGCTGGCCCACGCGAAAGGCGGCGCCGACCTGGCCGCGGCCGCGTTCGATTTTTACGACACCTACGGCATGCCTTACGAGATGCTGGAAGAGATGGCCGAAAAATACGGCCTGAAGATAGACAGGACCGCGTTCGAAACGCTCCTGGAAAAACAGCGCGAGCTCTCGCGCGCGAAGACCAAGATAAAGAGCGAGATATTCACCGAGACGTTCGCCAAAAAGGTGGAGGCGCTCGGGCTGAAGACGGAATTCCTGGGATACGAGAACTCGCACGCGGAGGCGAAGGTCGTGGCCGTCCTCGGCGCCGGCGAGGTGATACTGGACAGGACGCCTTTCTACGGCGAGTCCGGCGGCCAGGTCGGCGACTGGGGCGAGATCGAGACTGCGTCGGGCAGGATGGAGGTCGAGGACGCCAAGAGGATCGGCGACACGATCGTCCATATAGGAAGGATGGAGCGAGGCGCCATAAAGACCGGCGAGAAGGCGAAGGTGCGCATAGACGATACGGTGCGCAAGAAGATAATGCGTAACCACACCGCGACGCACCTTTTGCAGGCGGCGCTGCGCAAGGTACTGGGAGACCACGTGCACCAGACGGGTTCGCTCGTCGACCAGGACCACCTGAGATTCGACTTCACGCACATGAAGAAGATGGACGAGAGGGAGATCGGGCGCGTAGAGGAGCTAGTCAACGACGCGATAAAGAAGGCTATACCGGTAACGAAGGAGATAAAGTCTATCAAAGAGGCCCAGGCAGAGGGCGCGACGGCCCTGTTCGGCGAAAAATACGGCGATACCGTGCGCGTCGTTTCGGTAAGCGGCGTCTCGAATGAGCTCTGCGGCGGCACTCATGTGGATAATACGGGCGAGATAGGCCTCTTCAAGATAATAAGGGAGAGCTCCACCGCGTCGGGCGTCCGGCGCATCGAGGCCGTGACGGGCGCCGCGGCCGAAGAGTGGATGGAGAAGCAGGAGGAAAGGGCAGCGGCGCAGGAGAAGAGCGAGGCCGCGAAGGAAGAGGCTAAGAAGGCGATGGCCCTGCGCCTCAAGGAGGAGCTCGCGAAGGTCGACTCCTTCGTCGCCAACGCCCGTGCTGCGGGGAGCGCCAGGGTCGTAGTCGAAAAGATAGACGGCGTCACGATGGATGTGCTGAGGACTTTGAGCGACGCGATCAAGGCAAAGGCAGGCGGCGCCAGGACGGCAGTGGTCCTGGCGACCGATGACGGCGCGAAGGTGTCGTTCATCGTCGCCCTTACCGAGGATTTGTCCAAGGGGAAGATAGGCGCCAATGAGATAGCAAAGGCGCTTGCCGCCCAGGTGAGCGGGTCGGGGGGCGGCAGGCCCGATTTCGCGCAGGGTGGCGGCAAGGAACCGGCAAAGCTCGAAAGCGCGTTAAAAAGCGTCCTCAATACCTTGAAGGAGAAGCTGTCATGAAATTCGTGCGGATGGGGAGCGGGCAATTCCAGAAGCTGTGCGACAGGAACAACAACCGCAGCATGCGCGTCGTCAAAAGCGTGCGCAAGATCCTGGAGAGCGTGCGGGTAGACGGCGACGAGGCGGTGGCGCGCTACACTCGACGTTTCGACAAGGTGAAGCTCCTGCCGCGCGAGTTTAGAGTGACCGAAGGCGAGATATCCGGCGCCTACCAGGACATAAAGCCGGAGTTCGTCTCGACGCTCAAGCTCGTCATCGAGAACGTCGAAAAGTTCTACAAGAAACAGCTCAAAAGATCCTGGACGGTCAAGGACCAGGACGGCGTAGTGCTCGGAGAGAAGGTGATGCCGCTGGACACCGTCGGCGTATATGTCCCGAGCGGCACCGCGCCGCTCGTCTCGAGCGTCTACATGGCCGTCATACCGGCGAAGATGGCCGGCGTGAAGAGGATAGTGCTCGTCGCTCCGCCGAACAAGTATAAATCGATAGACCCCCATATCCTCGTAGTGGCGAACCTCCTGAAGGTCGACGAGATCTACAAGGCGGGCGGCGCCCAGGCGATCGGCGCGCTTGCGTTCGGCACGAAGACGATACCGAGGGTCGATAAGATAGTCGGGCCGGGCAACGCGTACGTGACCGAGGCGAAGCGCCAGGTCTTCGGCTACTGCGACATCGACATGCTCGCGGGCCCGAGCGAGGTCCTCATCATCGCGAACCAGTTCTCGGACATGAAGTTCATCATGGCCGACCTGGAGGCCCAGTCGGAGCATTTTATGGGGCTCTCCATCCTGGTCACGAATTCTAAGAAGATAGCCAGGGCCCTGCGAAAAGAGAACGTCAAAGGTTACGCGATGCTGGTCAAGAACATGGACGAGGCGGCCGAGGTCGCGAACATACTCGCGCCGGAGCACCTGGAGATACTGACCAATAACCCGCGAAAGATCGCGAAAAGAATAACGAACGCCGGCGCCATATTCCTGGGCCCGTACACGCCCGTAGCCGTCGGCGATTACGTCGCCGGGCCGAGCCATGTCCTTCCGACAGGCGGAAGCGCGCGGTTCTTCTCAGGGCTTAGCGTCTCCGACTTCTACAGGGTGTCGCACCTGATATCGTACACTAAAAAGGCGCTCGAGAAGGTACGCGAGCCGCTGGAGAAGATAGCCGGCATCGAGGGTTTGCAGAAACACCTGGATTCAGTCAAGGTGAGGTTTGATTAAAACTAACTAGGAGCTATTCATGGCTACGAAAGTGCGCAGCGCGATAATTAAAAGAAAGACCACCGAGACCGATATTTCCGGGAAGCTCGTGGTCGACGGCAAGGGGAAGACCGATATAAAGACGGGCATAGGCTTCCTCGACCACATGCTCACCCTCTTCGCGTTCCACGGGCTTTTCGACCTTACGATCAAGGCGAAGGGCGACCTCAACGTCGACACGCACCACACGAACGAGGACGTCGCGATATGCCTCGGCAAGGCTTTCAAGGAAGCGCTGGGCGCGTGCGCAGGCATAAGGCGTTACGGGACGAAGGAAGTCCCGATGGACCAGGCCGCGGCCAAGGCGGTCATCGATATCGGTGGAAGGTATGCCTTCGCGTGGAGGGTGCCGCCGCTTACCGGCGCGTACCAGGCCGAGACGAGCTACACCGTAGATGAAGGCAAGGACTTCCTCGACACTTTCGCGAAAAGCGCGAACATAAATCTCCATGTCGACATCTATTCCGGCGGCGACGCCCACCACATGCTCGAAGCGGCGTTCAAAGCCCTCGGAATGGCGCTGGATGAAGCTACGCAGATAGACGTGCGCCGCAAAGGCGTGCCGTCGACAAAAGGGACGATCGATTAATGATAGCTGTCATCGACTACGGGATGGGGAACCTCCGCAGCGTCGAGAAGGCGCTGCAGGTGGCCGGCGCCAGGACGAAAGTCACATCTGACCCCAAGGACCTGAAGAAGGCGGACAAGATAGTCTTTCCCGGCGTTGGTTCTTTCGGCGGCGCGATGCGGGAGCTGGAGAAACTAGGCCTTGTACAAGCGCTCAAAGACGCTATAGATGAAGGCAAGCCGTTTCTCGGGCTGTGCCTCGGCCTGCAGCTTTTGTTCGAAAAGAGCGAAGAGGCGCCCGGTGTCAAGGGGCTCGGCGTGTTGAAGGGTGAGGTAAAGCGCTTCAGGCTCAAGGGCCTGAAGGTGCCGCATATGGGGTGGAATACCATAGGTTACCAGGTCCCCAGGTCCCCAGGTCTCCAGGCTCGAATATTAAAAGGCATTTCGAATGATGCATACATGTATTTTGTGCACTCGTACTACGCGAAGCCGGCGGACAAGAAAGTTATTCTGACGACGACGGATTACGGGATAAAGTTCGTGTCCGGGATATGCAAGGATAATGTCTACGCCTTCCAGTTCCATCCCGAGAAGAGCCAGGCGGTCGGATTGAGGATACTAAAGAATTTTGTAAAGCTATAACCATTCCACCGCGTAGGTGGAAGAAGGTGAGTTGTGAAGATAATACCCGCTATCGACATTAAACACGGCAAGGTGGTGCGCCTGACGCAGGGGCGCGCGGACCTCGAGACCATCTATTCAGACTCGCCGCTGGAGATGGCCAAGCACTGGGCCTCTTACGGCGTCGAGCTCATCCACATCGTGGATATGGACGGCGCGTTCGAGGGCTACCCGAAGAACCTCGCTATAGTCAAGGAGATCGAGAGGCAGGTCAAGTCGAAGATAGAGCTCGGCGGCGGCATACGGGACGAGGATACGATAGACCTCGTCCTCAGGGCGGGCGTGGACAACGTCGTCATAGGCACGCGGGCGCTGGACAAGGAATTCCTCACCAGGGCCGCGAAAAGGTTCGGCGAAAAGATCGTCGTCGCCATCGACGCGAGGAACGGCGTCGTCTTCACGAAAGGGTGGCTCGAGAAGACCAAGACGAACGCCGTGGATTTCGCCTATCAGCTCGAGGACTACGGCATAAAGAGGATAAACTACACCGACATAGGCCGCGACGGCATGCTCGAAGGCCCGAACATCGAGCCTATAGAACGCCTCCTTGAGGCCACCACCCTCGAAGTGGTCGTCGGAGGCGGCGTCTCGACCCTGGCCGATATCGAAAGGCTGAAGGCTTTGGGAAAAGAGGGGCTCGCGGGCATCATCATAGGAAAGGCGCTTTACGAGGGCAGGATCGATCTGAAGGAAGCGATGAAGATCTGCGGGACGGAGTAAGTACAAGGTTATAGGTTATAGGGGAAAAGAGTGCTGACGAAACGCATAATTCCGTGCCTTGACATAAAAGACGGCAGGGTCGTGAAGGGCGTCAATTTCATCGACCTGAAAGACGCCGGCGACGCCGTGGAGAACGCGCGCTTTTACGACGCCGAAGGCGCCGACGAGCTCGTCTTCCTCGATATCACCGCGAGCCATGAAAGGCGCAAGACGACGCTGGAGCTGGCGAGGAAGGTGGCGGAGTCGATATTCCTGCCTTTCACGGTCGGCGGCGGCATAAGCTCCATAAACGACATCAGGGGCCTTCTTGCCGCTGGCTGCGACAAGGTATCGGTCAACACCGCCGCGGTAAAGCGTCCCGCGTTCATCAGGGAGGCCTCTAAGAGGTTCGGCAGCCAGTGCATAGTCGTGGCGATCGACGCCAAATGCAGGGTGAAGACGCGGACGAAACAGGCCTGGGAGGTGTACATCCACGGCGGACGTACGCCGACCGGCATCGACGCCATCGAATGGGCAAAAAAGGCAGAACGGCTCGGCGCGGGCGAGATACTCCTGACGAGCATGGATTACGACGGCACGAAAGAGGGCTACGACATAGAATTGACCAAAAGGATCAGCGCCTCGGTCACGATACCGGTCATCGCCTCGGGCGGGGCCGGCACATTGGACCATCTTTACGAGGCCCTGACCGACGGCAAGGCCGACGCGGTCCTGGCAGCTTCGATATTCCATTTCCGCAGGTATTCTGTCGGCGAGGCGAAGAAGTATCTGGCGAAGAAGGGCGTTAAGGTAAGGATATAGGGGAAGATAAAATGGAAAAATTGTTCGAGTTGCTGAAGTTCGACGAGAAAGGGCTCATCCCGGCCATCATCCAGGATGAGGCGTCAGGCGAGGTGCTGACGCTCTGTTACATGAACAAGGACGCGCTCAAGAAGACGATGGAGGAGGGCAATGTCCACGTCTTCCGGCGCTCGAAGGGCAGGCTCATGCTGAAGGGCGAGACGAGCGGGTGCACCCAAAAGGTGAAGTCGCTTTATATAGATTGCGAAGGCAACTCCCTCGTTTTTAAGGTCGAGCAGAAAAGGGCCGCCTGCCACGAGGGCTATTTCAGCTGTTATTTCCGCAGGCTCGACAAGGACGGCAACGTCGAGATAACGGCCGAAAGGATATTCGATCCGAAGGATGTGTATAAAAAATAATGTATTATCCGGATAAACAAGAATTCATAAAATCGGCGAAGAAGGGGAACCTGATCCCCGTCTACAGGGAGGTCCTCGCGGATTTCGAGACGCCGCTCTCCGCGTTCGCTAAGATAGACAACGGCGATTTTTCGTTCCTACTCGAATCCGTGGAAGGCGGCGAGCGGATCGCCCGCTACTCGTTCCTCGGCTCGAACCCTTCGCTCGTCTTCTCGAGCAAAGGCGATAAGGTCGAGCTGCGCGAGGGCAGGGTCTCAAGGCATTTCATCGCAAAGGGCGATCCCTTAGAAGAGCTGAAGAGGCTCATGGCGCGGTACAGGTTCGTCAACGTGAAGGGCCTGCCGCGTTTTTGCGGCGGGTTCGTCGGCTATCTCGGCTACGATATGGTGCGCTTCATGGAGGAGATACCGGACAAGAACCGCGACGACCTGAAGCTTCCCGACTCCATCTTCATGCTGACGGATACGCTCCTCATATTCGACCATGTCGACCATAAGATAAAGATCGTCTCCAACGCCCACGTCAAGGGCAAGCCGGCAGCCGCCTATGATGAGGCCGTGGCCAAGATAGAGCGCATCATAAGGGACCTGAAGGCGGAACATCCGAAACCCGAAGCCCCTTTGTCGGCAAGACGCCCTTCGCGGCCGCTGAAGTTTTCGTCGAATTTCACGAAGGCGGGGTTCGAGGCCGCGGTCAGGAAGGCGAAACGTTACATCAAGGCGGGCGACATCATACAGATGGTCCCGTCCCAGCGGCTCCATATCCGTATCGAGTCCGACCCGTTCCGGATATACAGGGCGCTGCGTTCCGTCAACCCGTCGCCTTATATGTATTACCTGAAACTGGGCGGTTTTTCGCTGGTCGGCTCATCGCCCGAGATAATGGTGAGGTGCGAGGATGGCCGCGTGGAACTGAGGCCCATCGCGGGGACGAGGCCGCGCGGCACATCGGAGGCCGAGGACGAGAAGCTGGCCAAGGAGCTTCTGGCGGACCCCAAGGAGAGGGCCGAGCATATCATGCTCGTCGACCTGGGCCGCAACGACGTCGGCCGCGTCTGCGACTACAAGACGGTGAAGGTGACCGAGCTAATGACGATAGAGAAATATTCCCATGTCATGCATATCGTGAGCGACGTCTCCGGCAAGCTCAAAAAAGGCAAGGACGTGTTCGACGTGGTGCGGGCCGCGTTCCCGGCAGGCACGGTGACGGGCGCGCCGAAGATACGCGCCATGGAGATAATCGACGAGCTCGAGAACCTGCGGCGGGGGCCGTACGCGGGTTCGGTCGGCTATTTCAGCTTTTCAGGCAACCTGGACTCATGCATCACCATAAGGACTATCATCGTCAAGGGCAAGACCGCCTATATCCAGGCCGGCGCCGGCATCGTAGCCGACTCCGACCCGGCAACTGAATACCAGGAGACGATGAACAAGGCTAAGGCCTTGTTGCGCGCCATCGAAATAGCGGAGAGGGGATTGGAGTAGGGAGTTAGGAGTAGGGAGTTAGGAGAAGAATATGATACTCGTAATAGACAATTACGACTCGTTTACTTACAACTTAGTTCAATACCTCGGTGAGCTCGGGGCGAAGCTTGAGGTCCGCCGGAACGACGCTATCACCATCGGCCAGATAAAGAAGTTGAAGCCGAAGAAGATAGTCATATCGCCCGGGCCCGGCGTTCCCAAGGACGCCGGCATATCCGAAGAAGCCATATTGGCGTTCGGCAGGGATATCCCGGTCCTCGGGGTCTGCCTCGGCCATCAGGCCATAGGCGAGGCGTTCGGAGGCAAGATAACAGGCGCGAAGGCGCTCATGCACGGCAAGACGTCCCTTATTTACCATGACGGCAAGAACGTTTTTAAAGGCATAAAGAACCCGTTCGAGGCGACGAGATACCATTCGCTCATCGTCGAAAGAAAGTCGTTCCCGGCCGCATTGGAGATAACGGCCGAGACCAGGGACAACAAGGAGATAATGGGCTTGAGGCACAAGAAATACCCGGTCTTCGGCGTGCAGTTCCATCCCGAATCGATATTGACGAAAGAGGGGATGGCGATATTGAAGAATTTCCTGGAGATGTAGGGGATAAAGATATGATAAAAGAAGCGATAGAGAAGATTGTAAAGCGCATCGACCTGAGCGAAGAGGAAATGCGCCAGGTCTTCGACGAGATAATGACCGGAAAGGCGACGCTCGCGCAGATAGGGGCGTTCGTGACGGCCTTGCGCATGAAGGGCGAGACGGTCGAAGAGATAACCGGCGCCGCGAGGGTCATGCGGGAGAAATCGCTGAAGATAAACGCCGGAAGCCCGTCCGTCGACATCGACCGCGACGACATCAACATAGACGAAGAGACCATCATCGATACCTGCGGCACAGGCGGCAGCGGTACGAACACCTTCAACATCTCGACGACCGTGGCGCTGGTGGTGGCGGGATGCGGCCTCAAAGTCGCCAAACACGGCAACCGCGCGGCCTCGAGCCAGTGCGGCTCAGCCGACGTCCTGGAGGCGCTCGGCGTG
>JAFGJL010000041.1 GCA_016929115.1 Candidatus Omnitrophota bacterium
AGTTTTGAAAAGGAAGTAGGACGTTTCCACCTACGCGGTGTTAACACCGCGTAGGTGGAAAAGGCAAATAAGTAGAAATTAACTGAAATTGGTTGAAATTGGTTGGGAGGAAATTACTTATTGCTCTTTACTGAAATGCCTACTCGTTCAATCGTAACCTGATTAGAATTTGCAGGTTACGCTGAGACCCCCATGCCTGCCTGGCCTATCGCCAGCCTTTCGAAACTCTCCTTAAATAATTATCACTATCGACACGTAAACTGACGGGTGATTCAAAAAATATAGAAAAATTTGCAATAATTTGGCCACTTTTTCCGTCTTTATATGTGGGGATGCGAAAAAGCTTTTTAAGAGGAGGGTATCACAAATCGTTATATCCTCAAGAAGATGAATGGAGATCATGGAGATCACAATTTGTGATCTCCGCAAAGAAAGGAGAAGGACATGAAAGAAGTGGTATCGGTTGAGAAAATAGAAAGCAAAATATTCCACATAAGAGGAAAAAGGGTGATGCTTGACCATGACCTTGCGCGACTCTACGGTGTTCCGACCAAAGTCCTGAATCAGGCGGTAAAGAGGAATCTAAGGCGTTTTCCAGTAGATTTCATGTTGATGCTTACAAAAAAGGAGAAGGCGGAGGTGGTCACAAATTGTGACCACCTCAAAGGGCTTAGATTTTCATCTTCCATCCATAGCGCTCCCCTCGAAAATTTTTCGGGAAAAAGGGGCAGGAAAATATTCCGTGGAGAAAGGGGCTTATTTGATATTAGAAGCAACCCATTGGTGAAATCTAGAAGCGGCTTTTACCAGTTCCTCCGATTCCGGCCGGAGCATAGCGCGCCTTTCATATTGGACGAGGTTCTTTTTACTAATAACGCGTTTTAAAATATTCGCTTTTTCTTTGGCATCAGGCAACGGGATCGAACCTACCAGATCGCATACATCAAGATGATCGTCGGAAACGGAGTGAACGCCTTTTTCGTATATGCATATCGCATCAGCAGAGGATATCGCGCACTGAAGAGCAAGCGTCCCTGCCGCGTTAAAATTCCCGTCTTTCGCAGCCGAAAGCATCTGCAGATAATTGTCTTCCGCTTTCTTCAGAAAATCCTTTGAGGCAGATCTTTCTTCGATCTTTGTCTTTATCTTTTTCGGGGTCATTTATATGCCACCAGGTCTTTGCCATAGATAACCATATACGCCTTTCTTAAGGAAGAGAGGGGGGATAGGCTCTTCTTGAGGCGTTCCGCAAATTCGCCGTATGTCTTGATATAGGCGTCCAAATGGATCCCGAAATATTCTGAAAATTCAGCCGAGACTTTATCCATAAAGAGGTTTTCTACGCGCTTTTTTGAAGGGATGTCTTTTACGACAATGGCCACATCGCAATCGCTCTTTCCATGGGTTTCACCGCGCGCCACGCTCCCATAGAGCATCATGGATATTATTGAATTAGCGACCTTGTATTCTTTGACCTTTTTGATCAAGAAATCCTTTATGTCTTCTTTTATGGAGCGCTCTTTTTGGAAGGCAGGGCGGAGGATCTCTTTAACGATCCTATTAGAAGGATTTATTCGATAGATATGCTGTTTTCCGATGATCTCGCGTTTTAATATATCATGGTCATAGAGCTCCTTAAGCGTCGTGTGGACAGCGGGTGGAGTAAGACCGACAAGTTTAGCCACCTCCCTGCCGGATGCCATGAAGTCCTCCCTTTTCGAGACGAAAAGGCGGATTATTTTTACTTTCGATTTTGTATCAAGCACATCATCCAGGCGTTTTTCTATTGGCATTTTATGTTACCCTCACTTAACACATGTTAAGTATACTTTACACAATCGCTTTTGTCAATGCCCGTGTGCATTTTTAAGGGGTGTTTTCGGGAAAAGCGGTCTACGCTGAGACCCCATGGCTGCCCGGCCTGTCGCCAGCCTTTCGAAACTCTCCTTAAATAATTATCACTATCGATAAGCAAACTGACGGGTGATTCAAAAAAGGGCCCAAACCCCGATTATGCGAGCACATTGAAAATTTTAGGTCTTTTTCGACTGAACAAAAGACTGACCCCGAAGGGGGAAAATTTTCAGTGCGAGCGTAACGGGGTTTGGGCATTCAAACTTATTTGACTTATACGCCAATATTATATATAATTACTTACCATTATTTTATGCTGATAGTGAGGAACTACCAATATGAAAATCTACCTTAAAGGGGCGCTGGTCGAAAAGAAGAAGGCCGTGCTGTCGGTATTCGACCACGGCCTCCTGTACGGCGACGGCGTTTTCGAGGGGATACGCTCGTACGATGGGCTCGTATTCCGCCTGAAGGAGCACGTTGACAGATTGTTCAAATCGGCTGACGCGATTCAACTTAAGATACCGTTGACCAAGATAGGGATCATCGAGGCCGTCATAAAGACGCTCAAGGCGAACGCCCTCAAGGACGCGTATATCCGTCTTGTGGTAACGAGAGGGGTCGGCGACCTCGGGCTCGATCCCCGGAAATGCAGGAAGGCGACCGTATTCATCATCACCGATAAGATCGCCCTCTATCCGAAGGAGTTCTACCAGAAAGGGCTTGAGATAGTGACCGCGACGACGAGGAGGAACCTGCCGCAGGCGCTCGATCCCAAAATAAAGTCCCTGAATTACCTTAACAACATCCTGGCGAAGATAGACGCTATAGAATCCGGGACCGAGGAAGCCATAATGCTCACCCATGACGATTACGTCGCCGAGTGCACGGGCGACAATATCTTCATAGTCAGTAAAGGCGAGCTCCTGACGCCCCCCTGCGACGTAGGCGCGCTCGAGGGCATAACCCGCGACGTGGTCATATCCCTCGCGAAGAAGCTCGATATACCCGTCTTTGAACGGATGATGAAGATGGACGACCTTTACGCGGCCACGGAGGTCTTCCTGACAGGCACCGCGGCCGAGATAGTGCCCGTCGTGAAGATAGACGAACGGCAGATAGGCGACGGAAAACCGGGTAAGACCACGGACCGGCTTCTGCAGGAGTTCAGGAAACTGACGAAGGTGGACGGAGTGAGGTATTAGGCTGGAGGAGCGGCACATGACCTGCGACATATGCGGTAAGAACGAAGCGACGGTCCACATCACCGAGATAGTGAACGACCAGGTTACGAAGCTCCACCTCTGCGAACAGTGCGCGCGGGAGAAGAACGCCGAGATGGAGGAGCACTTCGGGCTGAGCGACCTCCTTTCGGGCCTCGCCGACCTGGGCGCGTCGATCGAATCTAAGGGGGCATCCCAGATAAAGTGCCCTAACTGCGGCCTGACATACCAGGACTTCCGCAAGGACGGCCGGCTCGGCTGCAGCGAATGCTACGAGACTTTCAAGAAGGAGATCGCGCCGCTCTTAAAACGCATCCACGGCTCCGACAGGCACATAGGGAAGGTCCCGCTTAAGACCGGCGGCAAGACCGTCAAGGAGACGAAGTCCATCCAGGAGTTCAAGATGAAGCTGGATAAGGCCATACAGGCCGAGGATTTCGAGGAGGCGGCGCACCTGAGGGACAAGATCAAGGAGATGGAGGCCAAGGCGAAGGAAGACAGGGAGAGGGCGGGAGGGTCCGGCAAGTGAAGATAGACGATTTCCTGAAACAGGATACCGAATGGCTCAAGGGGACCGGGCCCATGTCCCATATCGTCATATCGTCGCGGGTGAGGGTGGCCCGCAACATCGAGAAGCTGCCGTTCTCCCAGCGCGCCGACAAGTACCGGCTGGAGGAGATACTGACGGCGGTGACGGACGCCGCGGCCTCAGTGCCGCTTTTGAAAAATTCGCTCTCCGTGCGGCTCAAGGACGTTGGCGATGTCGACAGGCTTTTCCTGGTGGAGCGCCACCTGATGAGCCCGGAGCACGCAAAGGACGTCGAGTACAAGTCGCTCATCGTCGAGCCGAAGGAGATCATAAGCATCATGGTGAACGAGGAGGACCACCTCAGGATACAGGTCCTCCAGTCAGGGTTCAACCTGCGCGAGACTTGGCATATACTCGACGAGCTCGATAACGAGCTCGCCAGGCGCCTGCCGTTCGCGTATTCGCCCAAATGGGGGTACTTGACGGCCTGCCCGACCAACACGGGCACGGGCCTGCGCGGCTCCGTGATGCTGCACCTGCCGGCGCTCGTCTTCACGGGCCAGATCGAGAAGGTGCTTCAGGCGACCGGGAAACTGGGCCTGAACATCCGCGGCCTATACGGCGAAGGCAGCGAGGCGACAGGGAACTTCTTCCAGGTCTCGAATCTAGTCTCCCTCGGCAGGACCGAGGACGAGGTGATCGACAACATCGAGCGCATCATCGGCCAGATCGTGGCCCGGGAAGAGATGACGCGCAAGAACATACTCTCGCGGAGCAAAGAGGCGCTGGTCGACAGGGTCTGGCGGGCGTACGGGACGATGAAGAACGCGCACATCATAACATCGAACGAGACGATAGCGCTCCTGTCCGCGATACGGCTGGGCGTCGACCTCGGGATAGTGAAGAACCTGGACCGCAGGACGATAAACGAGCTGTTTTTGATCACGCAGCCGGCGCACCTTCAGAAAATCGAGGGCAAGGCGCTTACATCGAACGAACGGGATATCAAGAGAGCGGATCTGATCAGAACGAAATTGAAATAAGGAGGGTACCGAAAGACATGGCGATGTTCAATCGATTCACGGAGAGGGCGCGCAAAGTAATATTGCTGGCCAAGGAAGAGGCCAAGAGGTTCAATCACGACTACATCGGCACAGAGCACATCCTTTTGGGGCTCGTGAGGGAAGGAGAGGGCGTCGCGGCCGCGGTCCTGGCAAGTTTCGGCCTGAGCTCGGACAAGATACGGCTCGAGGTCGAGAAACTGGTCCAGCCCGGTCCGAGCACGACGATATCCGGGGACCTGCCGTTCACGCCGAAGGCGAAGAAGGTCATAGAGCTTGCGATGGAAGAGGCGCGGGCCCTCGGCCACAACTACATCGGGACAGAGCACCTGCTGCTGGGGCTCATCAGGGAGGGCGAGGGCGTAGCGTCGCAGGTATTGATGAACCTGGGCCTTGAGCTCGAACGGGTGCGCGAAGAGGTCATGAACCTGCTGGGCTCCGAGATACCGGGGTACGAGCCCGGACAGAAGGCTGCGGCCGCGAAGACGCCGGCGCTCGACGCGTTCGGCCGCGACCTCACGAAATTGGCGCATGACGGCAAGCTCGACCCCGTCATAGGCAGGAAAGACGAGATAGAGAGGGTCGTTCAGATACTCTCGCGCCGCACTAAGAACAACCCGGTGCTGCTGGGAGAGGCGGGCGTCGGGAAAACGGCCATTGTCGAGGGGCTTGCCCAGAAGGTCATGGTGGGCGATGTGCCGGAGATATTGAGGGAAAAGCGCATCATCATATTGGATCTCGCGCTCATGGTGGCGGGCACGAAGTACCGCGGCCAGTTCGAGGAGCGCATAAAGGCCGTGATGGACGAGATAAAGAGGTCCGAAGACGTCATCATCTTTATCGACGAGCTCCACACGCTCGTCGGCGCGGGCGGCGCCGAGGGCGCCATCGACGCCTCGAACATACTGAAGCCGGCCCTGTCGCGCGGCGAGATACAGTGCATCGGCGCGACCACGCTGGACGAATACCGCAAGCACATCGA
>JAFGJL010000042.1 GCA_016929115.1 Candidatus Omnitrophota bacterium
GCTTCAGCGCTCTCAGAGGCAATGAGTTCCTGGCGCTTCTCGGCGACAGGGATTTTTCGAGGCACGGCATCTACCCCGATTTCTTCGGAAAGAAGGCCCTCATCCCCAAGGGGCCCGCGGTCTTCAGCCACAGGTGCGGCGCGACCATAGTCCCGACCTTCATGATACGCGAACCGGACGACACGTTCACGCTCTTCTTCGATACGCCCATCGTGCCTGACCCGGCCGAACCCGAGGCGAAGGCCGTCGAGCATATCACGAAGGAATGCGTTGCCGTGATAGAGAAGTATGTCAGGCGGTATCCGGACCAGTGGTACATATTCAAGCCTTTTTGGGATAACGGCGCGAAGAAAAAGCGATGAAGAAGATCTGCATCCTCATACCGACCTTCAACGAGGCAAAGACGATAGGGCAGATAATACGGGACCTGAAGCGGCTGTCGCTCGCCGCCTATGTCGTCGACGACGGCTCGGCCGACGAGAGCGCCTCGATATCCGAGCGCGAAGGCGCCGTCGTCATGCGCCACCCCAGGAATATGGGCAAGGGCGCGGCCCTGCGGACCGGTTTCGAGCGCATCCTGCGCGACGGGTTCGACGCGGTCCTCGTGATGGACGGGGACGGCCAGCACACCATAGAGGACGTCGAGCGCTTCATCAAGGAAGAGGAGTACATCGGCGCGGACATGATCATCGGTAACCGCATGCTCGAGACCTCCGCGATGCCTCGCCACAGGGTCGTCACCAACAAGTTCATGTCCGGCGTCATCTCGCGCCTTTCCGGACAGTATGTGCCGGACACGCAGTGCGGGTTCCGCCTGATAAAGCGCGAGGTCCTGCAGAAGGTAAAGCTGGAATCATCGAACTACGAGATCGAGTCGGAGATGATCCTCCTGGCGGCGCGCGAGCGCTTCACCATCGAATCGCTGCCCATAAAGACCGTCTACAGGGACGAAAAGAGCAGGATAAACCCGCTCGTCGACACGCTGCGGTTCATCATGCTCATGGCGAAGATACTATGCAGGCGGTGAACGGGCCAGGTTTCGAGAGCGAGCGCAAGTGGATGGTCCAGACGCAGCTTATCCCCCGCGGCATCTCTGACAAGCTGGTGCTCGACGCCTTTAGGAAGGTTCCGCGCCACATGTTCGTGCCGGACGCGTTCGCCGACTCCGCCCATAACGATTACCCGCTGCCGATAGGCGGCGGTCAGACGATATCCCAGCCCTACATGGTAGCCCTCATGACCGAGTGCCTGGGATTGAAGGGCGGGGAGAAGGTCCTTGAGATAGGCACGGGCAGCGGCTATCAGATGGCGATCCTGGCCGAGATAGCGGGCGAGGTCTATTCAGTCGAGCGGCTCCAGGAACTGGCGGACGCGGCCGGCCGGCACCTGGAGGCGCTCGGCTACAAGAACTGTTTCATAAAGGTAGGTGACGGCACGCTCGGCTGGGAGGAGAAGGCGCCCTATGACGGCATCGTGGTGACGGCCGGCGCGCCGAAGATACCGCCGAGCCTCGTCAGGCAGCTGAAGGAAGGCGGAAGGCTCGTCATCCCGGTCGATTGCGGTTTCGGACAGGTCCTGACGATAGTGGAGAGGCACGGCCCCAGCTTCAAGACGAACGAGGTCTGCGGCTGCGTCTTCGTGCCGCTGATCGGAAAAGAGGGTTGGCCGGAAAATAGCTCATAGGTGATAAATGTTAGACGCGATATTACAGGCGTTAAAAGGATTGCCGAAGGAATGGGTGACGCTCATAATCTCGGCCCTGCCCGTATCGGAGCTGAGGGGCGGCATACCCGTGGCGCTCATGATGGGACTCTCGCCGGCAAAGGCGTTCTGGCTCTCTATCCTCGGCAATTGCGCCATCATCGTGCCTACGCTCCTGCTGCTCGAGCCCATATCGAACGCTCTGATGCGGTTCGAGCCGTGGAAGAAGTTCTTCGAATGGCTCTTCGCCAGGACCAGGGCAAAGAGCGACATCATCCAGCGGTATGAGGCGTTGGGCCTGATACTCTTCGTCGCGATACCCTTGCCCATGACAGGGGCGTGGACCGGGTGCATCGCGGCGAGCCTCTTCCGGATAAAGTTCAGGTACGCCTTTCCCGCTATCGTGGCGGGCGTGCTGATCGCGGGCGCTGTAGTCCTGTCGGTCTGTTTATTCGGTAAAGGCGCGTTTGGTCTATTCTTGGCGCGGTAGCATTAGTAAAGAGTAATATGAAAAAAGCGATAGAAGAGGGGAAAGTCCACATCTACACAGGCAGCGGGAAGGGCAAGACGACCGCCTCCCTGGGCCTGGGCCTGCGCGCCGCGGCCGCGGGCTTGCGCGTATGCGTATTCCAGTTCCTGAAGAAGCGGGGCACAACGGCGGAAGGCAGGCTGGCGCATCCGCGGTTCAGGGTCGTCTGTTTCAACGAAGCGCATCCGATGTTTTCGGGTGACAGTGAAAAACTTAAAAAAGATATACTGTGCGACATCAAAAAAGCGAAGAGGGCGCTGAAGAGCGGGCGGTACGACGTCGTCATACTCGACGAGATAATAAACTGCGTCAGCGGGAAGTTCGTGCCGGAAAGGGTTGTCCTCGCTCTCGTCAGGTCAAGGCCGAAACGCGTCGAGCTCGTCCTGACCGGGCGCGGCGCGACGAAGCGGCTCATCGCCTGCGCCGATTACGTCTCCCGCATCAACAAGATCAAGCATCCGTTTGACAAGGGATTGTTAGCGAGAAGGGGAATAGAATTTTAACAAAAGGAGAGCGTATGAAGATAAGCAGAAGCGAAGTGAAGACGTTCAAGATAAAGAACCGCAGGGGCTACGCGGCCCTGTACCGCAGCCACCTGACCGAGGGCAAGACGACGCAGCAGGCTATCGCCCGGATGGGGAAGGCCCTGCGTAGAAGCGGCATAACCATCGCCTAACCGAGGAGAAAAGTATGATCAAAGGTGTAGCGCTCGGCGAAGAGATCATAGTAACGACCAAGAACAAGGTCGGCCTGCTCGCGGAGATATCTACGATGCTGGCGAACGAGGGCGTCAACATCCATTCGGTCGTCGCGTACGAGATCGAGGATGTCGCCAAGCTGATGCTCGTGACGAACGCCAATATCAAGATCATCGATGAGCTGCGCAAGAAGAAGTACATGTCCGTGGAGGAGATCGAGGTCGTGGTCGTCGACCTCGAGAACAAGCGCGGCGCGCTGAAAGTGGTGACGACCGAGCTCGCCAAGGCCAAGATCGACATCAAGCACATCTACGTCACGTCGTCGTCGGTAAAAGAGGGCTCTTCGAAGATGGTCCTCTGGACGAGCGACAACGAAGCGGCCATGGAGGTGCTGAGCCAGTATCTCCCCGGTGAAGGGAAAGGTTAAATCACAAATTACAATAAACAAATCACAAACAAATTCCAATACCAAATGACCAAAAATTTTGGTAATTGTAAATTGTGATTTGTATATTGGAATTTAGCGAAAGGTATCCCTATTCCTTCGTCTATCCTCATAAAAGACACCCAGGACAGCCGCCTTGCGGCCTACCACTCGCTAAAGGGGCGGCGCCTCGAGAGGGAGCGCGGCATATTCATCGCAGAAAGCCCCCGCGTGGTCAAGGCGCTTCTGCAAAGCGACGTCGAGCCCGTATCCTGCCTCGCCACACGGCGTTCCC
>JAFGJL010000043.1 GCA_016929115.1 Candidatus Omnitrophota bacterium
CCGGCGATGTCTTCGGCTCCCATCGCTGCGACTGTGGCGAGCAACTGCGCCGCGCCATGGAGATAATCGGCGAGAAAGGCAGCGGCGTCATCCTTTATATGAGACAGGAAGGTCGCGGCATAGGGCTGGCGAACAAGCTGAAGGCGTACGAGCTTCAGGACAACGGACTGGATACCGTTGAGGCGAACAGCGCCCTGGGATTCAAGCCCGACCTGAGGGAATACGGGATAGGCGCCCAGATACTGGCGGACCTGGGGCTTAAAAAAATACGCCTTTTGACTAATAACCCGAAAAAGGTCGTGGGGCTTGAGGGGTACGGCCTCGAGATCATGGAGAGGATACCGCTGCGGATACCGCCGAAGAAAACGAATCTGAAGTATCTTAAAGCGAAGAAAGAAAAGATGGGGCATGATGTACTGGTATAAAAAAGGAGGAATACAATGGCTAATGTCGTAAAGGCCGATGTGATGGCGAAGGGCAAAAAATTCGCCATGGTCGTATCCCGGTTCAACGAGTTCATATCGTCGAAGCTGGTCGAAGGCTGTATCGATACGCTGACGCGCCACGGCGCGTCCGAGACAGGCCAGGACGTCTTCTGGGTGCCCGGCGCGTTCGAGATCCCGGTCATCACACAGAAACTGGCAAAGTCAAAGAAGTACGACGCGGTCATCTGCCTCGGCACGGTCATACGGGGCGCGACGCCGCATTTCGAGTTCGTCGCGAGCGAAGCCGCGAAGGGGGTAGCGAAGATATCCCTTGATACCGGCATTCCCTGCATCTTCGGTGTCATCACCGCTGACACCTTAGAGCAGGCGATCGAGCGTGCCGGGACGAAGGACGGGAACAAGGGCCGCGACGCGGCGCTCTCCGCCATAGAGATGGCGAACTTATGCGGGAAGATATAATAGCTCTTAGCTCATAGCTGATAGCTCATAGGTGGGATATGAGAAAAAGGACAAAGGCCAGGGAATGCGCGCTGAAGATATTGTACGCGGTTGACATAACCAAGGACGACACCGCGCCCAAGCAGGAGATATTCTGGCAGGACCAGGGCGAGGTCGAGGAAGAGGTGCGGTCTTTCGCCGGCATGCTCATCAAGGGCGTCCAGGACCACAGGGAGGAGATCGACGCGGTCATATCCAAATACGCGACGAACTGGGACCTGGCGCGCATGGCGGTCATCGACAGGAACATCCTGCGATTCGCCACGTACGAGATGCTCTTCACGAGCGACATACCGCCAAAGGTCTCGATCAACGAGGCGATCGACATCGCGAAGAAATACGGCGACCGCGACTCAGGCAAGTTCGTCAACGGCATCCTCGACAAGATCTCCAAGAGCGAAGAGAAGAGGGTGTCTTGAGATACGCGGACCTGCACGTCCACACGTTCTATTCCGACTCGACGTTCTCTCCCGAAGAGGTCGTTGCGTGCGCGAAGGAGAAGGATCTCGCCGGTATCGCGATATGCGACCACGACTCGACTGAGGGCATAGAACCGTGCCGACGCGTCGCGGAAGGCCTCGGCATCGAGATAATCGCCGGCGTGGAGATGACGGCCGAGAAGCCCACCACAGAACTGCATATCCTCGGATATTTCATCGACTTTACCCCCGCCTGGTTCCAGACGCGCCTAAAGGTGATCCGCGATTCGAGGGTTGAGCGCATCTATAAGATGGCGGAAAAGCTGGCCGCCTATAATATAAAGGTGGATCCGGAGAAGGTCTTTGCCCTTGCGGGCAAAGGCTCGGTCGGCCGTTTGCACATGGCCCGGGCGCTGGTCAGCGCGGGACAGGTCATGAGCATGCAGGAAGTCTTCAACCGCTACATAGGGTTCGGTAAGCCTTGCTATGTACCGCATGCGCGGTTCACGCCTCGGGAAGCGATCGAGACGATCCTGAAAGTAAAGGGCGTTCCGGTCCTCGCGCACCCGAACGTGAGCGCCGCCGACCCGTATATCGAAGAACTTGTCGGCTACGGCCTGAGAGGCATCGAGGCCTACCACACCGACCATGACAGCAAGACGACGAAACGGTATGTCGCGCTCGCCGAGCAGAACGGCCTCATAGTCACCGGTGGCTCCGACTGCCACGGTCTTGGCAAGGGCAAGGTCCTCATGGGCGGCGTAAAGGTGCCGTATGAGGTGGTCGAGGCATTGCGCGCGGAGGCGACAAAGATACGGGGAGGCGGCTAACGCACCACCTTCGCGGAACGAGGCCCGAAGGGCAGGGCACCTTCCGCGAACGCCCAATTTTCCAGAGGAAAATTGGGCTCGGAAAAATCGCTCGGTTCGTTGTAACCTCGCGATTTTTACGTCGCGTCCGGCGCCCTACCCTTCGGGCTTCCTCAGCGCCATAGCCGCTGGCGAACACTAAAAACAATTATCACGCTCGATGCGAAATAGCATGAGAGGTAGCGGGGACGTTCCCCAAGGGGACACCCTAGGTTGCGCGTCTTTTTAAAACATGTCGCTTACGTGTGGTTAGATGCCGCCACGAGTTTGACTGTAGCACTGGCACCAGTTTTTAGGAGGTTTCTAGCGAGATGGCGAGAGGTTGGCGAAGGCCGTCCAGCCATGGGGGTCGCAGCGTAAAATTTTTCTAAGGTTGCGATACCACGAAAAGTTAATAAGCCAGAATATTTCGTAGGACCAACGATAGATAAAGATGACCATTAACACAAAAATCCTTGAGAGAAAAATTAGCGAGACCCCCTGGCTGGACGGCCAGACATAGAACTATGAATACTCACGAACACTACATGCATCTTGCCATAGATCTCGCGAAGAAGGCGCAAGGCCGGACGAGCCCGAACCCGATCGTTGGAGCGGTTATCGTCAAGAGCGGCAGGATAGTCGGCAAGGGTTATCATAAGCGGGCCGGCATGCCGCATGCCGAGATCGAGGCGCTCCGCCAGGCAGGCAGCCGGGCGAAGGGCGCGACGCTTTACGTGACGCTTGAGCCGTGCGACCATTTCGGCAGGACGCCGCCGTGCACGGACGCTGTCGTCCGCAGCGGCATCAAAGAGGCCGTCATCGCCATGAAGGACCCGAATCCCGCCAACAACGGCCGCGGAATAAGAAAACTGAAGCGCCATGGGATAAAGACGACGCTCGGTACCCTTGAGGCAGAGGCGCGCGAGATGAACAGGCCTTATATGAAGTGGATAACGACGCGCATGCCGTACGTCACCGTGAAGGTCGCGCAAAGCCTGGACGGTAAGATAGCCGCAAGGACTGGGGACAGCCGCTGGATCAGTTCAGAGGAATCACGCCGCCTCGTTCACGGATTGCGAGGCATGGCGGACGCGGTCATGGTCGGCGTCAATACCGTGATTAAGGACGACCCGCTCCTTACGAACAGGTCAGGCTCAGGAAAGCAACCTATCCGCGTGGTCCTAGACAGCGCCTTAAAGATACCTTTAAGCGCAAAGTTGGTGAAGACCTCGAAACGCATACCTCTAATAATAGCCACGACACCAAGCTCATCCGAAAAGAAGATGCGCGCCTTGATAGATAAGGGCGCCGGAGTCGCGGTAGTGCGTCCGGAGAGGGGAAGGGTCGATCTTAGGGCGCTCTTAAAAGCGCTTGGACGGAGAGGCATTACGCATATTATGGCAGAAGGCGGCGGCGAACTGGTCGCGAGCCTTACAGAATCGCGTCTTGCCGACCGGTTCCTCTTCTTCATAGCGCCGAAGCTAGTAGGCGGCCGGGCCGCTCCGACTTCAGTCGAGGGGGCCGGGATCTCGAAGATCAAGGACGCCTTCCTGATGCGCAATGTGGCCGTGAATAAGTCCGGCAGCGATATATTGGTAGAGGCAGAGGCATAGCCATGTTCACCGGCATAGTCAGGGAGCTTGGAAAGGTCAGGGGTATCCGCCGCGCAGGAAACACGTATCGCCTTACGATAGACGCGCCGCTTGCGGCCCGGGAGGCGCGCACGGGGTATAGCGTTTCTGTCAACGGCGTATGTCTGACTGCCGTCAGCGTGAAGAACGGCGCGATAACCTTCGATGTTGTCGAAGAGACTGCGCGCAAGACCGGTTTAGGCAGCCTCGCTTCCGGCGACGCGATAAACGTGGAGGGCTCGCTGAAGGCCGGTGATCAGCTCGGCGGCCACTTCGTCCTCGGCCATATAGATTGCACAGGCAGGGTGGAGCGCGTGTCTAAGCGCGCCATGGACTACGCGGTAGAGATATCGTTCCCGGCCGAATACGGTCATCTCATAGTGCCGAAGGGCGCCGTCGCTGTCGACGGGGTAAGTTTGACATTGGGCGATGTCGGCAGGGACGCGTTCACCCTTTATATTATTCCTCATACGCTTGAAGCTACGACCTTGAAAGATAAAAAGTGCGGCGACACGGTCAATATCGAATTCGATATCATGGGAAAATATGCGGCCAGGTATAGCGAGCTCGGCCGGACCTCAAAGGTCAACGATTCCTTCTTGAAGGAACACGGCTTTTCTTGAAATAGCCGGCCCTTTGTGGTATATTTATCCAATCGGAGGTATATATGAAAAAACTGGTTTTATTGGCCATAATATTGATATTAGTAGCGGGCTTTGTAACGCCGGCTTATTGCGACGGCGTGGTGAAGAAGCTCGGCCGTGGCATATGTAATGTCATAACATGCCCGTTCGAGATATTCGAACAGATGTCCAGGGTGCATAAGGAGAGCGGCCCGATGGCAGGCATCACCTGGGGGCTCCTTAAGGGAGTAGGCATGACCGGCGTCAGGGCAGTGGTGGGCGCGTACGAGGTTGCGACGTTCCCGGTTCCCGTACCGTCCGACTATCAGCCCATCCTGCGCGACCCTGAGTTCTTCTTCCAGGACGTAGGTTGGTAATAGCTTTTTTAGGGACAGCGCCCTATTTTTCTATCGTAATTCACAGAAAAATAGGGCGCTGTCCCTGTTCTTGTTATCGGGAAGTAGCGCAGCTGGCTAGCGCGCTTGGTTCGGGACCAAGAGGTCGCGGGTTCAAATCCCGCCTTCCCGACCATTCTGCTTCGCTCAAAGCCTTTCGGCTTTGAGCTTCGCAGGAACAGGTCCTACGAAGCCCTACCGTAGCTTACGCAACGAAGGGCGAAGTAGACCCATCCTCCTATATGAGCACTGCCGTAAATCTCAAAACCTTGCAGGATACGCTGGGCCACCACTTCAAGGACGAAGCCCTTCTGTTCCAGGCGCTCACCCATTCGTCATTCGCTTATGAATCAAAAGACAAGGGCGTCGTTGATAATAATAGGCTGGAGTTCCTGGGAGACAGCATCCTTGGCATGGTCATAGCCGGTCGGCTCTACAGGAAACACCCGGATATGTCGGAGGGGGAGTTGACGCAGCTGCGCTCATCATTGGTCAACAGGGACCACCTCAGCGAGGCGGCAAGGAGGACGGGGTTGGACCATCACCTTTTGCTCGGCAAGGGCGAGGAGAAGACGGGCGGCAGGTCGAACGCCTCTAATCTCTCCGGCGCTATCGAGGCGGTCGTCGCGGCCGTCTACCTTGACGGCGGGCTCGAAGCCGCCGAGCGTTTTATAACCGGAAATATAATCGGGGAGAATTAAGGCGGTGCAGAAGCGCGTCCATGTCTTCTATTCGGGCTCGGTACAGGGCGTGGGCTTCAGGTTCACGTCCGAAGAGCTGGCCTCGTCGTTCGGCATCACCGGATGGGTCAAGAACCTGCACGACGGCCGGGTCGAGATCCTGGGGGAGGGTGACGAAAAGAAGCTGCAGGCCTTCCTGGATAAGATCGCAGCCATCTTCAAGCGCTATATAGAAGGCGCGGATGTGTTGTGGGAAGACGCGACAGGCGAGTTTGAGGGCTTTGACGTGAAATTCTAGTTGTAGCTCTTAGCTCATAGTTCATAGCAAAAAAATCCTATGAGCTATCAGCTATGAGCTATGAGCTAAATTATGCGATACGCGATAATATCCGACATCCACAGCAATCTCGAGGCCTTAGAGGCGGTAGCGGAAGCCCTTTCGAAGGAGCATATAGATAAATACCTTTGCCTGGGCGATGTCGTGGGATATGGCGCGGACCCTAAGCCATGCATAAGACTTTTGCGATCCCTTTCGCCCGAAGTGACCATAGCGGGTAACCACGACTGGGCCGTAGCGGGGCTGACGGATATAGCGTATTTCAACGAGGCGGCCCGTGACGCTGTCGAATGGACGCGCGGCGCGATAGGCGGTGACGAGCGCGACTTCCTGAAGGCGTTGCTTCCGGTATATGAAACGAAGCGCTTCACCCTTGTCCACGGCACCCTTGAGGACCCCGCCGAATTCCGGTACATCTTGAACGGCTACGACGCGCTCAAGACGATAAAGTTGTCGGCCACCGGCGTGTGTTTCGTCGGCCATTCCCATGTCGCCGAGACATTCTACACCGACGGCGAACACATAGCGCATACGACGATGCCTGAGGTGCGGATGGAGAGCGGCCGCAAATACGTCGTAAACGCCGGCTCGGTCGGCCAGCCGCGCGACGGCGACCCGCGCGCGGCGTTCGTCATCTATGACGACGAAGAGGGTACGGTATATACAAGAAGGGTGCCTTACGACATAAAAACTGCCCGGGACAAGATCATGAAAGCGGGCCTTCCGCCATGGCTTGCCGCCAGGTTATCAAAAGGGATGTAGTGTATGAGCGCAAAAGACGCCGCAAAAGAGATAGGAGACCTAAGGGCCGCTATCAGGCGGCATGACCACCTCTACTATGTCATGAACAAGCCCCGGATCACGGACCAGGAATACGATAAGCTGTACAAGAGGCTTAAGGACCTGGAGGACGCCCACCCGGAACTTATCACGCCCGATTCCCCGACACAGCGCGTCGGCGGAGAGCCGACGAAGGAGTTCCCGGTAGTCGAGCATATGGCGCCGATGCTTTCCATGGATAATACCTATTCAGCCGAAGAGATCAGGGAGTTCGACGAAAGGGTCAGGAAGAACCTGAAGGGCGAGGATGTCGAATATGTCGTTGAGCTCAAGTTCGACGGCGTGAGCATATCGCTTCTGTATGATAAGGGCAGATGGGTACGGGGCGCGACCCGGGGCGACGGCGTGAAGGGCGACGACGTCTCCAACAATCTGAAGACCATCCGCTCCATACCGCTCGTTTTTTCAGGCGATGCCAAAAAGACGCCGCGCATCGCCGAGGTACGCGGCGAAGTCTATATGACGAAGAAAGGGCTGGCGGAGCTTAACCGCGAAAAGGAGAAGAAGGGCGAGGAGCTTTTCGCCAATCCGAGGAACGCCGCGGCGGGCTCGCTGAAGCTTTTGGACCCGAGGATCGTGGCCGGGCGCCACCTCGATATTTTTATCTGGGGCATAGGCCGGTGCGAGGGGATGGATTTCAAGAAACACACGGAGGTCCTTGAGTACTTAAAGGAGGCAGGCTTCAGGGTCAACCCCCACATGAAGGTCTGCCGCAACGCCGATGAAGTGATCGAGTACTGCAATTCATGGGAACCGAAGCGCGACAAGCTCGACTTCGAGATAGACGGCATGGTGCTCAAGGTGAACGACCTGAAGCAGCGCGAAAGGCTGGGTGTCACCTCGAAAAGCCCTCGATGGGCCATAGCTTATAAATTCCCGGCCGAGAAGGGGCTTACGGAGGTCAAGGATATAATCGTGCAGGTCGGCAGGACCGGCGCGATAACGCCGGTCGCGGTCCTGGCGCCGGTCCGTCTTTCCGGGACTACCGTGTCTAGGGCTACACTGCACAATTTCGACGAGATAGCCAGGCTTGACGTAAAGATAGGGGACAAGGTCTATGTAGAGAAGTCCGGCGAGATCATACCTAAAGTCCTGAGCGTCGCCAGGGATAAAAGGACCGGCAAGGAAAGGCCGTTCAGGATGCCCGAACACTGCCCGGCCTGCCGTTCCAGGCTCGTCCGGTTCGAAGGCGAGGTGGCGCTGCGGTGCGAGAACGCCGGCTGCCCCGCGCAGATAAAAGAGATGGTCCTGCATTTCGCCTCGAGGAATGCCATGGACATAAAAGGGATGGGCGAGGCGATAGTGGACCAGATCGTGGATAAGAAACTTATAAGCGATTACGGGGATATATATTACCTTAAGCTCGATGACGTGAAAGGCCTCGAGCGGATGGCGGATAAAAGCGCCTCCAACCTCATCGAAGCCATAGAGGCCTCTAAACGCAGCGAGCTCCATCGTCTGATATACGCTCTGGGTATACGCCATGTCGGAGAGCACGCCGCATGGGTGCTGGCGAACGGTTTTGGTTCCATGGGGAAATTGAGCCGGGCGACCGCCGGAGAGCTTACCTCCATGAACGAGATAGGGCCCGTCATGGCAGAGTCGGTCCACGCCTTCTTTCATAGCGAGGAGAACCTGAAGATACTTAAAAAGCTGGAAAAGGCCGGCCTTATGATGGAGCAGAAGGCAAAGAAAAAAGCCGGCGCGTTTTCGGGCAAGACCATAGTCGTGACAGGAAGCCTTAAGTCGTTCACCCGTCCGGAGATAGAAGAGCTGATACGGAAGGAAGGCGGCAATCCCTCATCCAGCGTGAGCAAGGATACGTCTTTTGTCGTCGCCGGCGAGGACCCCGGATCCAAGCTGGGCAAGGCGAAGGCGCTGGGGGTGAGGGTGATCACCGAAAAGGAATTCAAGGAGATGATATGAGAAAGATCATTGCCCTGTTAGTAGCCTGCTGCATGGTGACGGCGCTTGCGGGCTGTTCGCCGGAGTGGAAGAAGAAATTCATCAGGAAGCCGAAGACGACTAAGAAGAAGATGCCGCGCATATACCAGGTGAAGAAATACGATGTGAAGCCGTCGATCCAGTTGTACAAGAAGCATTATGTCTACTGGAAGACATGGCAGGACGAGCTTGTCGAGGTCATCGGCGAGAACACCAAGAAGGACAAGCGTTGCATCGAAGAGATCATCGGCCAGCTCGGCGATATGCAAAATATCCTCGTCGCGGAGAAGGCCGACAAGCTTGAGACTCACATAGAAGAGATGAGGGAAGTGGCCGATATGATCAGGGAAGGAGATCTGTCGCCTACCACGAGGGACTATCTGCGGAGAAAGCTTGAGAGGGAGGAGAGGTACATCAAGCGGGATTTTGGGCCGAACAAGATGAAGAATTACATAAGGGAGAGCTTTGACGATGATGAGGGGCCCTCGCCCGTGACGGTGGTTGTGACAAGCGATACAGGCAAAGAGGTCCAGGTTGAAGGCGAAAAATAACGGCGGGTTCATTCTGCGCACGTTCGTCGTAGGGCCTTTCGGCACCAATTGTTACCTGCTTGCGGACGAGCGCACCCGCGAGGCGTGCATCATAGACCCGGGCGCAAGCCCCAAGCAGGTCAAGGAAGAGCTGAATAAGAACGGCCTTGAGCTGAAGTTCATCATAAACACGCACGGCCACGGCGACCACATAGGCGCCAATGCTTCCTTTGACTGCCCTGTCTACATACACAAGCTCGATGAGGAATTCCTGACCGATTGCGAGAAGAACCTGTCGGCGCAGTTCCTCTTTCCTGTAAGGTCGCAGAAGGCGGCAGGCCTCTTAAAGGACGGCGAAAAGGTGCGCCTCGGCGGCCTGGAACTGGAAGTGCTTCACACTCCCGGCCACACGCCGGGCTCGGTCTCGATAAGGCTGGACGGCATCGTATTTACGGGGGACGCCCTTTTCAGCGGGAGCGTGGGGCGCACCGATTTTCCGTATGGTGATGGGAGGCTTCTTTTAAAGTCGATAAAGGATAAACTGCTTGCGCTGGCCGATGAGACAGTTATATATCCGGGCCACGGCCCGTCATCGACCATAGGCGAGGAGAAGAGGACGAATCCGTTCCTGGTATGAAAGCGTTGCTGGAAGAATTCCTCAACTATCTCTCCGTAGAGCGGGGGCTCAGCAAGAACACAATATCCTCGTACAGGACAGACCTTGCCCATTTTATCGAGGCCATGGAAAAGCTGGGTGTAAAAGATATAGACGGCGTAAAGAGGGACGATATAACCAGGTATCTCCTGTCCCTTAAGGACAAGGGGCTTTCGTCAAACTCAATATCCCGCGCGCTCGTTGCGGTAAAGATGTTCTACAGGTTCCTGGTCCAGGAGAGGTTCATCAAAGACGACGTTGCCGGCGTGCTCGAATCCCCGAAACTCATGAGGCCGCTTCCAAACGTACTGGGAATGGCCGAGGTGGACAAACTTCTCGGAGCTCCTGACGTGCGTGACTGGATGGGGATACGCGACAAGGCAGCCCTCGAGCTTATGTACGCGACCGGGATGAGGGTCTCGGAACTTGTCAACTTGACGATCGACGGCCTAAACCTCGACATAGGCTTCATCAAGTGTAAGGGCAAGGGCGACAAAGAACGGATCGTGCCGATAGGAAAGAAGGCAAAGGAGTCTATCGTCCGCTACATGGAGAAGGTGAGGCCGAAGCTCCTTAAGAACAGGCAGGACCAACATCTCTTCCTGTCGCGGCTCGGGAGAAAAGTCTCACGCCAGTCGTTCTGGAAGATCATCAAGCGGTGCGCGAGGATCGCGCGCATAAAAAGAGAGATCGCGCCGCACACGTTAAGGCATAGCTTCGCGACGCATCTGTTGGAGCGCGGGGCCGACCTGAGGGTCGTGCAGGAGCTGCTGGGCCATTCGGACATCTCGACGACCCAGATCTATACGCATATCAACAAAGAAAGGCTGAAGTCGATACACAGGCAGTTCCATCCGAGGCCGTAAATGAAGCAGTTTATCCCGACGCCGTATAATACGAAAGAAAGCATAGGCTGGGTGGTGCGCCATGTCACAGGCCCGAGCAAAAAGCACCGCGGCCTGGTCAACGGCATGCCGCATAGCCATGAATTGAACCATGGCGTTAATGTTAAACACCGGCTTGCCATCGTCGGCGACATCATGACGATCCGCAAGGGCAGCGTCGAATTCGGCCAGAGGCTGAGGGAATTTATTAAGGGCAGCGATTACCTTGTGGGGAATTTTGAAGGCACTATCACCGATGCCGTCAGGCCGGGCCTTGGCCTGCTTTTCGAGGAGAGGCATGCCCCGAGGATAATCGATGCCCTCGCGGACTTCTTTGCCCCGGAGAAGACCTGCCTCTGCGTCTCGAACAACCATTCCGGCGATTTCGGCAAGGCGGAGTTCTTCAGGTCGATCGAGCTTTTGGAGGCCGAAGGGTTCAGGCTGTTCGGTTGGCTTGAGCGGCCGCATCTCGATATTGAAAATTCGTTCCGGCTCGTGTGCGGGACGATGTGGACGAACAAACCCTGTGATTATATATGCATGCTTAAAGGAGCCGAAGATAACATAAGGCCCGGTGTTTTCAACCTGCTCTATCCGCATTTCGGGTATGAGTTCGAGCTCTATCCGAGGCCTGATATTGTCGAGCTTGGCGGGAAATTGACGCAGAAGTTCGATGCCCTGGTCGGCCATCATGCGCATTGCCCGCAGCCTGTGGCTTCCCGCTCGGCCGGCGGCGTAAATAAACTGATAGCGTATTCCACGGGGGATTTCCTGGGTTCGTATAAGACGAAGAAATACCAGTATGGCATGATCATCAAGGCCGAGATCGGGACATCTCCGGACGGCTCATGGCTCATGGGCAGGGCCGAATGGCGCCTTACCAGATACGTGCCGGGGCCGAAGGGCCGCATCACCGTCGATATAAGTGACGACAAATTATTCACTTAACACCGTCAACCGTCAACTGTTAACTAATCAATGGACCTGATAACAACACATATCAACGCGGATTTTGACGCGCTCGGATCGCTTGTCGCGGCGCGCAAGCTCTATCCCGATGCAAGGCTCTTGTTGCCGGGCTCACAGGAGCGGGCGGTGCGGGAGTTCCTGTCGCTCTGCAAGGACATGATACCGGTCGAGCACGAGCGCGGCTGCAACCTAGAGGGCATCGACCGGCTCATCCTCGTTGACACGCGCCACCGTTCGAGGATCGGCATCGCGGGCAAGCTCATCGATAAGGGCGTGGAGGTCCACATCTACGACCACCATCCCCACATGAAGGGCGATATCGTCGCTGAGCGCGAAGTTTATGAGGAGGTCGGCGCCACCATCACCATACTTGCCGATATCATCAAGAAGAAAAAGATAAAGCTAAGTTACCTGGAGGCGACGATCATGCTCCTCGGCATATACGAGGAGACAGGCTCGCTGACATACCGGACGACGACAAAGCTCGATGTGGATATGATAAGCTTTCTACTGTCGCAGGGCGCCAACCTCTCCGTCGTCTCGCGCTACCTTAACAGGGAACTTAGCGAGGAGGAGCTCTCTTTCCTGGCAAGGCTCATCAACGCGACCGAACGAACGGTGGTGAACGGTGTGAGCGTGTCGATGGCGGAGGTAGACGCCGGTACGTTCGTCGGCGAGATGGGCATGCTCATCCACAAGTTGCTGGATATAGAGAACATCCCGGTCCTCTTCGTTTTCGTCAGGACGGCGCCCGGCAAGGTAAGCATCATCGCGCGCAGCAAGCTGCCGAACGTCGACGTCAACAAGGTCCTCGCTCACTTCGGCGGCGGCGGGCACGCGACAGCCGCTTCGGCGAAGGCGCACACAGACGATATCGGCGAGCTCAGGGAAAAACTGGTGAAGATACTCGCCTCATCGATAAGGGCTAGGATATGCGCCAGGGACATCATGTCACAGAACATCAAGTCGGTGAACGTGAACGACAGGATAGAGCAGGCCAAACAGTTCCTGCTGGGCGAGAACGCGACCGGCATGCCCGTCATGCACAGGGGCAGGATCGTCGGCATAGCGACATTAGGCGACCTCAATAAGGCCATACGCGGCGGCTATGGCCACGGCCGCGTCAAGGGCTATATGTCAACGAACGTCATATCGATCAAACCGACGACGCCGCTACACGCCATACAGAAGATCATCCTGGAAAAGGATATCGGAGTCCTGCCGGTGGTCAAGGGGCAGAAGGTCATAGGCATCCTTCGCAGGGCCGATGTCCTTCGCAGCGTCCACAGCGGCATCTTCACAAAGCCGCGGGCGCTCAAGAAGAGCGTGGTGGTCAACCTGTCCAATAAGATGGAGCGCATGGTGCCGCAAAAGATCATGCGCCTGCTGAAAGAGATCGGCAGCCTCAGCAATTCGCTGGGCTACAGCGCCTTTTTGGTGGGCGGCTTCGTCCGGGACCTGCTGCTCGAAAAGAAGAACCTCGACCTCGATATAGTGGTCGAGGGCAGCGCCATCGAGTTCGGCAGTGTCCTCGCGAAACGGCTTAAGGGCGCGCTCGTCGTCCACAGGCAGTTCGGCACATGCACTGTGGTGACGGAGAAGAAGCTTAAGATAGACCTCGCCACGGCGCGCAAGGAGACTTACGAAAAGCCGGCCGCCCTCCCGACCGTGGAGTTCAGCTCGCTGAAGAATGACCTGATACGGCGGGACTTTGCCATAAACGCCATGGCGATCAGCCTGAACAAGGCGAGTTTCGGCCAGCTCGTCGATTTCTTCGGGGGGCAGTCAGATCTTCTGCGCGGCAGGATCCGCGTCATGCATGACCTAAGCTTCATAGACGACCCTACGAGGATATTCAGGGCCGTCCGTTTCGAGCAGCGCTTCGGATTCACCATAGACGGGCATACGGAAAGCCTTATCAGGAAAGCCGTCGAGGAGCGCATGGTCGACAGGACCCAGAAACAGCGGATACGCGATGAGATCATCCTGATCCTTAAAGAGCCGAAACCGTTAAAGGCGATCAGGAGGATGGCCGAGCTACACGAGCTTGAGTTCATACACCGCCGCATCGCCCCAGAGGACCACACCATGAAGCTTTACAAGGGCGTCGAAGAGGCCTGCCGCTGGTACGAGGCCTTGCGCGCCCGCAAGCGGCCGGTCGAGAAGTGGCTCATATACCTCATGGCGCTTTGCGACGACTTGCGGTATAATGAGATGGCCGAACTTTGCGACAGGTTCGTCTTCAGGCGCGTCGACCGCGTCAAGATGCTCTTCTGCAAGCAGAGGGAGCGCAAAGCCCTTCATGTCCTCTCGCGTAAAGGCCAAGTGAGGCCGAGCGAGGCCTACGCCGCGCTGGCCGGCTTGTCGCACGAAGCGCTTCTACTGATGATGGCCAAGGCAGCCCCGGCGGCGCGCTCGAGGATAAAGGAATTCCTGCGCACGCACAGCCTGGCGCGCATCGCTATAAGCGGTGACGATATCAAAACCCTGGGCCTGAAACCCGGCCCTGTCTTCCGCAAGATCCTGGACCTGGTCTTGCGCAAAAAGATCGACGGGCGCCTTAAGACGAAGCGGGCCGAACTGGAATACGCGAAAAAACTGGCGAGGAGATATGCGCGTCGGCGTTCTTGAGCCGGCTAATAACGGAGAGCGAAATGGGCGTAAGGCCGGAGAGGGTACAGGAGGCGTTGAGGCAGGAGATCAGCCTGATAGTCCAGAGCGAGATCAAGGACCCGCGGATCGGTTTTCTTACCATAACGAAGGTGGAGTTGACAAGGGACCTCAGGTATGCAAAAGTCTATTTCAGCGTGCTCGGCGAGGAAAGGGAGAGGAAGAACGCGCTCCACGGGTTGAACAGCGCCAAGGGCTATATAAAAGGCCTGGTGGCCGACAGGCTTAAACTGCGGTTCACACCCGAGCTCGATTTCAGGTTCGACAATACCTTCGAAGAGACGAGCCGCATACGGAAGCTTATAGATAAACTGCACAAGGGAGAAAACGATGAACAAGGTAATAGAGGCGCTGAAGAAAAATAAGAGGTTTTTGATCTCCGCCCACGTGAACCTGGAGGGCGACTCGATCGGAAGCCAGTTAGCCATGAAGGAGCTGCTTCTCGGGCTCGGGAAGGAAGCGCTTATACTGGACGACGACGTCGTACCGGAACATTACCGGTTCCTGCCGAAAGCAAGCGAGATATCGAACGACCTTGGAACGAAGTTCGAGTTTGACGCGGCGATAGTCCTTGACTGCCCTACGCTTAAAAGGACCGGCAAGGTGGCCGATATCATCACGGCGCGCAATAAGCCGGTCATCAACATAGACCACCATATCTCCAACGAATCTTTCGGCGACGTCAACTGGGTCGACCCTAACGCCAGCTCCGCCGGAGAGATGGTCTTCAAGCTCTTCAAGGGCACGGCTGCCACGCTCACAAAGGAAGGGGCGCTATGGCTTTATATAGCCATATTGACAGATACCGGCTCGTTCAATTATGACAACACTTCCAGCATAACCCATGAGATAGCCGGCGAGCTTCTCGGTTACGGCCTCGAGCCGGCGGCCGTGTCTGAGACGGTCTATGAACGCAGGTCCCTCTCCGACATCAAGCTCCTTGGCCTTGCGCTTTCGACCATTACCATGACCCCCTCCGGCGATATAGCGCACATCGAGATAACCAAAGATATGCTCAGAAAGACAGGCGCCGATATTGCAAAGTCAGAAGGCGTTATCAATTATCCGCGTTCCATAGAAAACGTGAAGATCGCCATATTTTTCAAGGACGACCTGAAGAACCAGGGGATGATAAACATCAGTTTTCGCTCGAAAGGCGATGTCGATGTCAATAAGATAGCGTCGGCGTTCGGCGGCGGCGGCCACGCCAAGGCCGCGGGTTGCTGTGTAAAGGGCAACCTGGCCGAGGTCAAGCGTAAGGTCCTCGCCAAAGCGGAAGAGGCGTTGAGAAAGGGTAAGATTTAGCGTGCAGCGGATAGCGTTTAGCGTATAGAAAAAACTAAACGCTATACGCTCTACGCTAAACGCTAAAACAAGCTATGGATGGTATTCTTATAGTCGACAAGCCGCAGGGTATGACGAGCCATGACGTGGTCGACTTCATACGTAATAAGTTCAAGATAAAAAAAGTCGGCCATGCCGGCACCCTCGATCCTATGGCGACAGGCGTGCTGGTGATGCTGCTCGGCCCGGCTACCAAATCATCCGGCCGTTTCCTGAGCGACGACAAGGAATACGAGGCGACGCTAACTCTCGGCGGCACATCCGATACGGGCGACGCGTGGGGGATGGTGACGCGCCATTTCGGCGAGCCGGTCGTTCTCGGGGATAACAGGATCAAGGCCGCTTTCAAGAAGTTTATGGGCGTTGTAGAACAGACGCCACCCGCCTACTCGGCGGTAAAGGTCAAGGGGCGCAAGCTCTACGAGTTTGCCAGAAAGGGCGTGACCGTAAAAGTCGAGCCGCGCAAGGTCGTCATAAAGGAGCTGGACATCACCGGCGTATCGATACCGGAGATATCTTTTCGCGTGACATGCTCGAAGGGGACATACGTCAGGCAGCTCTGCGCCGACATTGGCAAGGATCTCGGCTGCGGCGCTTACTTGTCGTGCCTTAAGAGGACTAGATCGGGCCCCTTTACGATCGCTGAGGCGGTCACGGTGGCGGACCTGCAAGATCTGGATCCCGGCGAGCTAGCCAAAAGGCTAAAGTCTCCATGAAGACTATATGGGGGTTGAAGAGCCTTAAGCGCCCGGCAAAAAGCTCTGTTGTGACGATCGGCGTATTCGACGGCATCCACAAGGGCCACGAGGCCGTCATAAAAAAGACGGTAGAAAGGTCGAAAGAGCTCGGCCTTAAGAGCATGGTCGTCACCTTCGATCCACATCCTTTAAAGGTCGTCCATCCCTCACCGTATGTCCCAAGCCTTATATCGCTCGGCCACAGGATCAAGCTCATCGAAAAGCTCGGCGTTGACATCACCGTCATCGTGAGGTTCACGCGCTCGATCGCCAGGCTGTCGGCCGAAACTTTTGTGCGGGATCTGTTGACACGCCGGCTCGGCAGCCGGGAGATATACGTCGGCGAGAACTTCTATTTCGGCAAAGGGGCCGGGGCGTCGGCGCGCACGCTGAAAAGAATGGCCCGACTTTTCGGCATAAAGGTGCGTACGGTCGCCCCCGTCATAGTGGACAGGCGCGTCGTCAGCTCAAGCGTGATACGGGGCCTCGTGACGATAGGCGCACTGGGGAAAGCGGCCCGTTTTTTGGGAAGGCCCGTTTCGATACTCGGCACGGTCGTTCGCGGCTCACGCATAGGCAGGATACTGGGATACCCGACAGCCAATATCAACCCGCATCATGAGGCGATACCCGAAAGCG
>JAFGJL010000044.1 GCA_016929115.1 Candidatus Omnitrophota bacterium
CCGCGGTCGGCATCATCGCCGCCCAGTCGATCGGCGAGCCGGGCACGCAGCTCACCATGAGGACGTTCCACATAGGCGGCACCGCGTCGAGGATCGTCGAGCAGTCCTATATCGAATCGAAGAACGACGGCCTAGCCAAGTACCACAACCTCAAGGTCGTCAAGAGCAAAAAGGAGGGCGAGTTCGTCGTCCTTAACCGCAACGGCCAGATCAGCATAAACGACCCGACGGGCCGGGAGCTTGAGCGCCACACCATACCGCAGGGCGCCATGCTGAAGGTGGAGGAAGATAAGCCGGTCAAGGCCGGCACGATATTCGTGAAGTGGGACCCGTACACCGTCCCGATCCTGACGGAAGTCTCGGGCAAGGTCAGGTTCGAGGACATCAAGGAAGGCACCACGATGAAGGAGGAGCGCGACCCGGTCACGAAACAGCCTTACCGGGTCATCATCGAGTTCAAGGGCGACTTCCATCCGCAGATCCTGGTCGTGAACGCCAAGGACGAGGTCCTGGCGATCTACCCGATCCCGGCAGGCGCCCACATCATGGTGCAGAACGGCAAGGAGATAGACGCCGGCGACCTCATCGCGAAGACCCCGCGCGTCGTCACAAAGACAAAGGATATCACGGGCGGTCTGCCGAGGGTGGCCGAGCTCTTCGAGGCCCGCAGGCCGAAGGACCCGGCTATCATCAGCGAAATAGACGGCATGGTCGAGTTCGGCGAATCGAAGAAGGGGCAGAAGCGCGTCATCATCAAGGCGGCCAGCGGCATGAAGAAGGAATACCTCATCCCGCACGGAAAACACCTGAACGTCTACAAGGGCGACCATGTATCCGCCGGCGAGCAGCTGATCGACGGACCCATCGTGCCCCAGGACATCCTCAGGGTCTCCGGCGACAAGAAGCTACAGGAATACCTCGTGAACGAGGTCCAGGAGGTCTACAGGCTCCAAGGCGTCAAGATAAACGACAAACACATAGAGGTCATCGTCAGGCAGATGCTCCGTAAGGTCAGGATAGAGGAGCCGGGCGACACGGACTTCCTTATGGGCCAGCAGGTCGACAAAGGGGCGTATCTGGAAGAGAACAAGCGCGTCGTAAAGAAGAAGGGCAAGCCCGCGAGCGCGACGCCTATATTATTAGGTATAACCAAGGCATCCCTCAACACGGAGAGCTTCATATCCGCCGCGAGCTTCCAGGAGACGACCAGGGTCCTCACCGAAGCGGCGGCCGCGGGCAAGGTGGACTACCTGAGGGGGTTGAAAGAGAACGTCATCATGGGCCACCTCATACCGGCAGGTACGGGTTTCGAGACCCACCAGGGCATCTCTATAGTCAAGAAGGTGCTTGAAGGCAAGAAGGAAAAAGAAAAAGAGAAAGAGAAGGAAAAAGAATAATCATGCCAACCATCAGCCAGCTGATCAGATTGGGCAGGGAAGAGTTCAAGGCCAAGAGCAAGTCCCCGGCGCTGCGCTCCTGCCCGCAGAGGAGGGGCGTATGCCTGCAGGTCAAGACGCAGACACCCAAGAAACCGAACTCGGCGCTGCGCAAGGTCGCCAGGGTAAGGCTGACCAACGCCGTCGAAGTCACGGCGTACATACCCGGTGAAGGCCATAATCTCCAGGAGCATTCCATCGTCCTGGTGAGGGGCGGAAGGGTAAAGGACCTGCCGGGAGTCAGATACCACATCGTGCGGGGCGTCCTGGATACCGCCGGCGTCGCCAACAGGCGCCGGTCAAGGTCCAAGTACGGCGCTAAGCGGCCAAAGGCCGGCGCGGGCCCGGCAAAAGCGGCGGCAGCCGCCTAACGGAATACTAAAGAGGAATAACCATGAGACGAAGAAGGGCAGATAAGCGGCAAGTCATCCCGGACCCGAAATACAAGAGCACGGCGGTCGCCAGGTTCATCAACATCATCATGCTGCAGGGCAAGCGCGCGGTCGCCGAGAAGATCGTCTATAAGAGCTTCGACATCATAGCCGAGAAAGCCGGCAAGCCGGCGCTCGAGGTCTTCCAGAAGGCGCTCGACAACGCGCGCCCGCTCCTGGAGGTCAAGCCCCGCAGGATCGGCGGCGCCACATACCAGGTCCCCGTCGAGGTCAAGTCCGAGCGCGGCACGTCGATAGCGATGAGGTGGATACGGAACTTTGCCCGCACCAAGAAGGGCAAGCCCATGGAGATAAAGCTCGCCGACGAGCTCATGGAGGCGTACAAGGGCGAGGGCGCGGCCATAAAGAAGCGCGAGGACACGCACAAGATGGCCGAATCGAATAAGGCGTTCGCGCATTACCGGTGGTAGGGGAATGCAGACACTCACAGCGGCACCCACAAAAATGACGACAAGATCGAAGATAGAGAACTTACGCAACATAGGCGTGATAGCGCACATCGACGCGGGCAAGACGACGACGACCGAGCGGTTGCTCTACAACACCGGCAAGATATACAAGATCGGCGAGGTCGACGACGGTACGACGGTCATGGACTGGATGGTCCAGGAGCAGGAGCGCGGCATCACGATAACGAGCGCCGCGACCACATGCTTCTGGAAGGACAAGAACATCAATATCATCGACACGCCGGGCCACGTCGATTTCACCGCCGAGGTGGAACGCTCGCTTAAGGTCCTGGACGGAGCCATCGTCGTCTTCTGCGCGGTCGGCGGGGTCCAGCCGCAGTCGGAAACGGTCTGGCGGCAGGCCGACAAGTACGGCGTTCCGCGGCTGGCGTTCGTGAACAAGATGGACAGGACCGGGGCCAACTTCTTCTCGGTAGTCGAGCAGATGCACACGCGCCTGGGCGCCAATCCGGTCCTGATGCAGATACCGATAGGCGCGGAAAACGATTTCAGGGGCATCGTAGACCTCATCTCGATGAAGGCGATGATCTTCAAGGGCTTGGACGAGGACGCCTCGTTCGAGTTGGCCGACATCCCCGAGGACGTCAAGCCGCTCGCCAGCCAACACCGCCACGACCTCATAGAGAAGCTCGGCGAGGTGGACGAGCACGTCATGGACCGCTACGTCCACGAAAAAGGCCTCTACCCGCATGAGCTTAAAGAGTTCATAAGGAAGGCAACGATAAACGGCAGGATCATCCCGGTCTTCTGCGGCGCGTCCGCCAAGAACAAGGGGATACCGCCCCTACTCGACGCGATAGCCGATTACCTGCCGTCGCCGGTGGATATACCGCCGATGAAGGGCGTCGACCCGGACACTAACGCCGAGATCACGAGAAAGCCTTCGCGCGACGATAAGTTCTGCGGCCTCGTCTTCAAGATCGTATCGGACCCGTTCGTAGGGAAGCTGACATACTTAAGGGTATATTCGGGCACGCTGAACCAGGGCGATTATGTATATAATTCTACCAAGGGCATAAAGGAACGCATAGGCAAGATCGTCAAGATGCACGCCAATAAGCAGGAGATCGTCAGCGCCATATCCGCCGGCGACATCGTCGCGGGCGTAGGTTTCAAGAACACGACTACGGGCGACACCATCTGCGACGAAGAGCATCCGATAGTGCTGGAGAGGATGCACTTCCCGGAGCCGGTCATCTCCATGTCGATAGAGCCCAAGACGAAGGCCGACCAGGAGAAGCTCGGCATGGCGCTGCGCAAGCTCGAGGACGAGGACCCGACTTTCAGGGTGACATACAGCAAGGAGACGGGCCAGACGATCATAAGCGGCATGGGCGAGCTGCACTTGGAGATCATCATCGACAGGATGCTGCGCGAGTTCAACGTCGCCGCGAACGTCGACAAGCCGCAGGTCGCATATAAGGAAGCTATCACGAGGCAGTCGAGGGCTGTCGGCAAGTTCATACAGCAGACGGGCGGCAGGGGCCAGTACGGCCACGTCGTCTTCGACGTCGCGCCCGCCCAGAAGGGCGCGGGCATCCTATTCGAGTCCAAGATCATAGGCGGCGCCATCCCGCGGGAGTATATCCCCGCGGTCAAGGAAGGGGTCATCGAGGCCTCGCAGGCGGGCATACTCGCCGGCTACCCGGTCACGGATGTCGATGTGAAGCTGGTGGACGGGTCGTTCCACGAGGTAGATTCGTCGGAGATAGCGTTCAAGATGGCCGCCAGGATAGCCTTCAACGAGGGCCTTAAGAGCGGCGGATCCATCCTCCTTGAGCCGATCATGGACCTGGAGGTGACGGTCCCGGAAAACTACATGGGCGACATCATCGGCGACCTCAATTCCAGGCGCGTGAAGATATCGGAGATCAACGACAGGGCCAACCTCAAGGTGGTGCGTGGTTACGCGCCCCTTTCCGAGATGTTCGGCTACGCGACCACGATACGCAGCCTCAGCCAGGGCCGCGC
>JAFGJL010000005.1 GCA_016929115.1 Candidatus Omnitrophota bacterium
CGTACGAAGCCGCCTAAAGGACCGAAAGGCGGCCCGAGACAGGACCCGTAAAATTTCTTAAACAATATGAACATTGACGAGCTCTTACTAACGGTTCAAAGGCCCGCGAGGTATATAGGCGGGGAGTGGAACAGCGTCCGCAAGGAATGGACGGACGGCAAGACGAAGGTCCTCCTCGCGTTCCCCGACGTCTACGAGGTAGGGATGAGCTATCTCGGGATGAAGATACTCTACGGCATCCTGAACGGCCGCGCCGATTGCCTCTGCGAACGCGTCTTCTCGCCGTGGGTCGATTTCGAGGACGTCCTGCGGAAGAACAAGATCAGCCTCTTCAGCCTCGAGTCAAAAAGGCCGATACGCGACTTCGATATCATCGGCTTCTCTCTCGCTTACGAATTGTCATACACTAACGTACTGAATATCCTTGACCTCGGTGGCATCCCCCTTCTGTCGTCGCAGAGAAGCGACGAGGATCCGCTCATCATAGCCGGAGGGCCGTCTTGCTTCAACCCGGAGCCGGTCGCGGACTTTATCGACGCGTTCGTGATAGGGGACGGTGAAGAGGCCGTCGGAGAGATCGTTGACGTATATAAACGAACATCCGGCACGAAGTACGAATCACGGAAGAAGCTGCTTCGCGAACTTGCGGACATTCCCGGTGTCTATGTCCCGTCGCTCTACAACGTCGAATATAACGTTGACGGAACGATAAAGTCTTTCAGGCCGAAGGAAGGCAGTGTGCCTGAGCAGATCGAGAAGCGCGTCGTGAAGGACCTGAACGCCGCGTTCTATCCGGCGAAGCAGATCGTGCCGTACATCCAGATAGTCCACGACCGCATCGCCCTTGAGGTGATGCGCGGATGCAAGCACGCCTGCAAGTTCTGCCAGGCGACGGCGATCTACAGGCCGTGGCGGGAGCGGTCCAAAGAGACGGTGACGGCGTTGGCGCAGGAGGCGTACCGCATGACCGGTTACGACGAGATATCGCTCCTCTCCCTTTCGAGCGGCGACCATTCGCAGATAAAGGAAATGCTGGAGGCGCTGAACGGCGTTTTCAAGGACAAGGGCGTCTCGGTCTCCGTGCCCTCACTTCGCGTCGAGGATATCCTGACGAAGCTTCCGGTCCTCCTTTCGGAAGTGAAGAAGAGCGGGCTCACCTTCGCGCCGGAGGCGGGTACGGACTGCCTGCGAAGATCCCTGAACAAGGATATCGATATAAACAAGTTGCTTGAAGGCGCGGAGGGGGCGTTCAGGGCCGGGTGGAAACGAGTGAAATTATATTTCATGATAGGATTACCCACAGAGCGGGATGAGGACCTTGCCGCTATCGCCGACCTCATCTACGCGATATCGGACTTAAAGCGCAAGGTCGACGGCAGGAACGCGCATATCGCCGCAAGCGTCAACGCGTTCGTGCCCAAGCCCCATACGCCGCTTCAGCGGGAGCCGATGGAGACCGTCGAGGCGCTCGCGCGCAAACAGGGCGTCATAAAAGGGCGCATCAGGTCGCGGTTTATCGAGTTGAGTTTCAACGGCCTCGAGATGAGTTACGTTGAGGCGCTCTTTTCGAGAGGGGACAGGCGGCTCGGCCCAGTTATCTTCGAGGCATGGAAGTCGGGCAGCCGGTTCGACGGGTGGAGGGACCATTTCCGGTACGGTATCTGGGCCGAGGCCCTTAAAAAATGCGGCGTCGAAGGCGATTTTTACGTGACCAGGCCGAGGCCCCGCGAAGAGATATTGCCCTGGGGATTCGTGCGTTTACACTCATAGATTTGACAACCGCGCATATATAGAGTATACTTATCGTATCTTGAGCTAATATTAGGATAATTACCTACGAGGTGCCTATGCCCAAAATGTTCAAGAAACTGGCGATGGTCCCAAGAGGGCTGCGTTACAAGCTGCTCCTCACCTTTGGTTTCATGTCCATCGTACCCCTCCTCACCTGCGTTTATATCGTCACCGTCTACGTCTTTCCCGCGTCAGAGAACATCGGGGATGTGAGCATCATAATCATCCTGTCGCTTGTCGTCGCGGTACTCGGCCTCATACTGGCGAAAGGCCTGATAGACCCCATCACCGAGATGGCCATTGTGGCGCGCCTCATAGCCAGCGGCGAGTATGACAGGAAGTTCGTGGTCTCGCGCGGGGACGAGATCGGCGCGCTCGCCGATTCCATAAACATCATGACGTCGAAGATACGCCAGACTCTCGACGAGCTGAAGTCGTACGGCCAGAAGACAAAAGAGGTCAACCTCGAGATCTCCAAGCGCGTCCAGGCTCTATCAAACCTCCTTAAACTGGGCGACAGCATATCGACAGGCTCGATGCCGCTAAATTCCATCCTCGACTTCGCGGTCCAGAAGGTCTCGGCGATATTCGACACGGGCTACGGCATCCTGTACGTCTCGAAAGAGGGGAACGGCAATTTCTTCGCCCACACTACATTCGGCATCAACGAGGAGAAACTCGACAACCTCATCATAAAGACCGGCCACGGCCTCCTCGGCAGGGCCATGCAGGACCATAGCGTCGTCATCATCGATTCGGTCTCGAGGGCGTCTAAAGATACCGTAGACTTCAGGGAAGCGCAGAACATCAAGAACCTGATAGCCGTCCCGATATATTTCGAGAAGCGCAGTTTCGGCATGATCGTCGTCGGCAACAGGCTCGACAGGTTCAAATACAAGAACGACGATATAGACCTCGTGAAGGTCTTCGCCAAGCAGATCACCATTGCCCTCGAGAAGGACATCCTGGTGAAGAAGACCCAGGAGCTGGCGGTCAAGGACGAGATGACCGGCTTAAGCAACAAGAACTACATCATGACGAGGCTGGAGGAGGAGATAAAGCGCGCCATATTCTTCCAGAGGCCCTGCGCGTTCCTGCTCTTCAATATCGACGACTTCAACAAGATACGCGAATCGCAGGGCGAAATAGGGAGCGAGGATATATTAAGGAAGGTCGCGAACCTTGTAAAGGAGAGCATATCGCCTATTGGGAAGGCGGCGCGCATAGGCGGCGACGAGTTCGCCATATTGTTGCCCGAGAAGAACAAGAAGGAGGCGACCTTCATAGCGGAGGAGATCAGGAAGCGCGTGGAGGCGGCCAATATCGGAGCGGTCAAAGTCACCATATCGGCCGGCGTAAGCGAGAACCCGATCGACGGCTCCACTTGCGAGGAGCTTTTCAAGAAGGCGACGGATTCGCTGCGTTACGCGAAGTCATTGGGAAAGAACCGCGTGGTAGCATAGAGGAGAAATAATGGCACACAAGATCGACGATCTTTTGAAGATGATGGTCGAGCGTAACGCGTCGGACATCCATGTCACCGCGAATGAGCCGATCTATCTGAGGGTCGACGGAAAGCTCGAGACGATCGACCATCTCGTCCTGGCGCCTAACGATACCAAGGAGCTTATATACAGCATCCTCAACCCCGAGCAGATACGTAAGTTCGAGCGTGAAATGGAGCTAGACATGTCGTTCGGGCTGGGAGAGATAAGCCGGTTCAGGGTGAACGTCTTCAGGCAGCGCGGTTCGGTATCCGCCTCCATCAGGGCCATCCCGTACGACATATGGTCTTTCGAGAAGTGCGGCCTTCCGGCCGATCTGATGACGAACCTTTGCCGTAAGCCCAAGGGGCTCATACTCATCACCGGCGCTACCGGAAGCGGTAAGTCGACGACGCTCGCCTCGATGGTCGACAAGATAAACGAGGAGAGGCCGTGCCACATCATCACGGTCGAAGACCCGATCGAATTCGTCCACAAGAACAAGAAAGCTCTCATAGAACAGCGCGAAGTCTATTCCGACACACATTCGTTCAACGCCGCCCTCAAGTATATGCTGAGGCAGGACCCGGACGTCATACTCATCGGCGAAATGAGGGACCCTGAGACGGTGGAGGCCGCGCTCGTCATCGCGGAGACGGGCCATCTGGTCTTCGCCACGCTGCATACCTCGGACTGCGTCCAGACGATAAACAGGGTCATCGACGTATTTCCGGCGCACCACCAGCCGCAGATACGCACGCAGCTTTCGTTCGTCCTTATCGGCGTCCTTTCGCAGCAGCTCATACCGAGGGCCGGAGGCGCGGGCCGGGCGCTCGCGACCGAGATCATGATCGCGAACCAGGCTGTCCGGAGCCTGATCAGGGAGGCTAAGCCCCACCAGATCTATTCGGTCATACAGACATCGCAGCGCGAAGGAATGAAGACCATGAACCAGTCGCTGTATGACCTGTACCAGAAGAAGCACATCACGTACGAGGACGCGTTCAGCCGGACGACCGAGCCGGAGGACCTGGCGAGGCTTTTCAGGAAATAGCCGGTTAAGGCAATAACCTATGCTACCCATAAAGAGAGTCGTATCGAAACAGTTGGGAGAGCTGCTGGTCGAGAGCGGCATCATAAACCGCGGCCAGCTGGAGAAGGCGCTTAAAGTCCAGAGCGAAAAGGGCGGGCTTATAGGCAAGATACTCGTCTCGCTCGGCTACGTCAAGGAGGTCGAGATAGCGCAGGCCCTGACTGTCCAGTACGGCCTTCCGTATCTTCCCCTCGACAATTACGAGATCAATCCCGATATCGTCAAGCTCATCCCGGAGAATGTCGCGGCGCAGTATAACGTCATCGCGGTCGACAAGATAGGCGACCTCGTGACGATAGCGATGTCAAACCCGCTCAACGTGCAGGCCATAGAGGACGTCGAGCTTATTACCAAATGCAAGGCCCAGGTCTTCGTAAGCACGATGACCGACATCTCTAACGCGATAAAGAGATACTACTCCGGTTCAAAATAGATGATCCCCACATTACGCGAAAAGCTCACCAAGATACTGCTGGACCGAAAGATAGTCAACCAGGATAGCCTCCAGAAGGCGATCGCGGCGCAGAAGGAAAAGAACAAGCCCCTGGGCGAGATCCTGGTCGAGATGGGCCTTGCCACCAAGAACGACCTGATGATAATCCTCAGCCAGGAGCTCGGCATCCCGCCCATGAACCTTTCCCGCTACAAGATAGATCCGGAGATATTGAGGCTCATCCCCAGGAAAACGGCTAAACACTATAAGATACTGCCCGTATCGAAGATGGGGACGATGCTGACGCTTGCCATGGCCGACCCCTTGAACATATTCGCCATCGACGACATAAAATCACTCACAGGCTTCAAGATAAGCCCGGTCATCACGACCGACAGGGACATCCAGGACGCGATCAGCAAATATTACGAGGAGGACGCGACCACCGCCATCGAAAAGATCGTGTCGGGCATGGAGCAGACGGTCGACATAAAGATGATCGAGAAGGCCGTGGAAGAGGCCGCCTCGTCGGACCTTCTCAAGCTGACCCAGGAGGCGCCGGTCATAAAACTCACGAACCTCCTCCTGGCAGACGCGGTCAAGGCGCGGGCGAGCGACGTGCTGGTC
>JAFGJL010000045.1 GCA_016929115.1 Candidatus Omnitrophota bacterium
AAGGATTCGCTCGATTTCAGCTTTAGCGGCATAAAGACCGCCGTCCTGTATTACGTCAACAAGTCGCGCTCGGCCTCGAAACGTCTCGATAAAGACGCCGTGAGCGACATATGCTACGCGTTCCAGGAGGCCGTGCTGGATGTCCTCGTGGAAAAGGCGTGCCTTGCCTCGAGGATCACGGGCTGCCGGAGGATCGTGATAGGCGGCGGCGTGGCGGCCAACAACCGGCTCAGGAAAAAATTCGCGGAGGCGGGAAAGTTGCACGGCTTAAAGATATATGTCCCGGAGAAGCGCTACTGCCTTGACAATGCGGCTATGGTCGGCGCGCTCGGGGAAGAGCTTTACAGGAGGGGACACAGGTCGGACCTCTATTTGAATGCCGACCCAAACCTTGCATATTAGGAGGTAGCCGATGCTGAGTAACTGGGTGATACTGTTCCGGCTGTTGCTTGCCGCCGCTTTGAGCGGTGTCGTAGGATTCGAGCGTGAGTTCCATGGCCGGGCAGCCGGTTTCAGGACGCACATCCTGCTGTGTATGGGGTCGACGCTCATCATGTTGACGTCGATCCACATCTTTGAGGTTTACAGCGCGAGCGCGCCGTGCGACCCGGCGCGCATCGCGGCCGGTGTCATCACGGGCATCGGGTTCCTGGGAGCCGGCGCGATAATGCGTTCGCGCGGTTCGGTGCGCGGGTTGACGACGGCCTCGAGCCTCTGGGTCATGACCGGCGTCGGTCTCGCGGTGGGTTCCGGGATGTATTTCGGCGCCACCATCACGACGTTCCTCACTATCGTGGCGCTCATGGTATTCGGCAGGCTGGAACACACGATGATACGCAAGGACTGGTACAAGACGCTCGCCATCGAGATGAAGGAAGGCACCGACTATCTTAAGGCCGTCAAGGCGCTTGTGGCGGAATATGAGGGAGAGATAACGGACTTTGATATCGAACGCGCGAAGGAAGGCGACCTGGTAACGTTGAGGATCGGCGTTAAGTTGCGCGATAAGAGGCAGGTAGAAGCCCTCCTGCAGGACGCCGGGCGCATAGAAGGCGTGAGGAGCGCCAGCTGGGCCATCGATTAAAAAACGAGGTGATATATGCCTGAGAAACTTATGACCATACAGGAAGTCGCGGCGTATCTGCGCATGCCGGAGGAGGAAGTGAAGCGCCTCGTCGACGAGGGGGAGTTGCCGGCCTACCAGATAGGCGGGACGTTCCTGAGGTTCAGGAGGGAACAGATAGACGCTGTCCGCTCAGAGATATCGGAGTTTGAAAAGCCGACGCCCGAGCGCACCAGGATCGTTAAAGACGCCAGGGGAAGGATACCCCATCCCTATTCCGATCTCGAACGGGATATCAAACGCAAAGAGCCGATAGCAAGGCAGTATGACTACACGTTCGCGGAGAGGGTCAAGGACTTCTTCTATTTCAACGATTTCTATGTCCTGTCGGCCGTTCTCATAGGGCTTTTGCTTTACATCATCATAGTCCAGGGGTGAGGCATGGCTGAAAGAGTGAAGGGCATACTTCAGGACCTCGAAAAGGGGCATATATCCGTCCCAAAGGCGCTCGGGCTCTTGAAGGATTTTCCGTATGAGGACATGGGGTTTGCCAAGGTCGACAACCACCGTTCCCTGCGCCGCGGGTTCCCTGAAGTCATATTCGGCGAAGGAAAGACGCCGGAGCAGATCATAAAGATAGCTAAAAGGATCATCGCCCACGACGGGATACTCCTGGCCACGCGCGTGGGGCAGGATGTATATCGCGCTCTGAAGAAACAGTGCCCCGGCGTGAAGTACGAACCGAAGGCGCGGGCTATATACTTCAGGAGAAGCGCGCCGCCCCGGAAAACCGGTACGGTCGCGGTCATCACGGCCGGCACCGCGGACCTTCCGGTAGCGGAGGAGGCGCGCGTCACGCTTGAGCTTATGGGAAACGATGTGGAGATGCTCTGCGATGTCGGCGTGGCCGGGCTCCACAGGATACTCGACAATAAGGACGTTCTGGAAAAGGCCGGCGTCATAATCGTCATCGCCGGCATGGAAGGCGCGCTCGCGAGCGTCGTAAGCGGGCTGGTATCGAAGCCTGTCATCGCGGTGCCCACAAGCGTCGGCTACGGCGCGAGTTTCGGCGGACTGGCGGCCCTGCTTGCCATGATGAACTCCTGCTCTCCGGGCGTCTCCGTCGTCAATATAGACAACGGGTTCGGCGCCGGTTACTTCGCCTCGCTCATCAACACATAGGATTGTCTCATGAGAATAGCGTATTTTGACTGTTTCAGCGGGATATCGGGCGACATGACCGTTGGCGCCTTCCTGGACGCTGGGCTCAGTATGCGCGTCCTGTCGAAGGAGCTGGCGAGATTGAAAGTCGGCGGCTATGAGTTGGCGGCGCGCAAAGTCAAACGCGGCGAGATCGCCGCGACGAAATTCGACGTCACCGTAAAAGGCCGCGGCCATATCCATAGGCCGCTTAAGGATATCCTGGCCATGATAGGCGCAAGCGGCCTCAACAAGAACGTTAAGCGGACGGCCGCCGGGATATTCGAGGTCATCGGGAAGGCGGAAGCGAAGGTCCACGGTGTGGGGGATACAGCCGGCGTCTCTTTTCATGAGCTCGGCCACATCGATTCCATTATCGATATCGTCGGCGCGGCGATCGCGCTCGATGAGCTGGGTATCGAAAAGGCCTGCGCCTCGGCCGTTACGCTCGGCAGGACGCTTACCGAAAGCGGCCACGGCATCCTTCCGATACCGGGTCCGGCGAGCCTTGAGATGCTGAAGGGGGTGCCTGTCAGGATCTCGGAGATAGGGTCGGAGCTTGTCACCCCGACCGGCGCCGGGATACTGAAGTCAGTCTGCAAGAGTTTCGGCGAAGCGCCACGGATGGCGGTGTCCTCGATAGGCTATGGCGCAGGCTCCAGGGACCTTAAGGAGATGCCGAATATGCTCAGGGTCGTGATAGGTGAAAATGAGGAGAGCTTTAAAGAGGACACTATCATCGTGGTCGAGGCCAATATCGACGACATGAGCCCTGTGGCGTTCGAGCACCTGTTCGACCTGCTTTTCAGCGAAGGCGCTCTCGACGCCTACGTTACCAGCATCTACATGAAGAAGACCAGGCCCGGTTTTAAGCTCACCGTCCTTACGCCCGAAGCGCTGTTAAAAAAGATATGCCGGGCCATATTCAAAGAGACGCCGACCATCGGGGTGCGGTATTACGCCGCGCGCCGTTTCAAGCTCGACCGGAAAGTCGTCAAGGCAAAGACGCCCTACGGTGATGTCGCCGTGAAGGTGAGCGTTGGCCCGGGGGGCATCCTCACCGTATCGCCTGAGTATGAATCATGCAGCCGGATCGCCAAAGAGAAAAAGATAAGCTTCAAGGAAGTCTATGAATCGGCCCGGACCGCGGCCCGCGCATAAGATCCTCGCTATCCTCGTCTTCATCTCATCGCTCATATGCCGGGGCTTGGCCGCGGACACTGTCTATAAAAATGACGGTGGAGAGGTCAAGGGGATAGTCCTGGAAGATTATAAAGACCGGATCGTCATGTCCACGGCCAACGGCGAAGTGGAGATAATGAAATCGGATATAAGCGAGCTCTATTTCGACGACGAAGCTAAGAGCTTCATAAAGATAGCCGAGCAGGCGCGCGACAGGGGCGATTATGCCAAGTCGTATGAATATTACGAGAAGGCCTTGCAGCTGAACCCGAAGTCAAAAGCCGCCAGGGAGGGCGCCGCGTTCCTGCAGGAATATGTCTACAAGAAAGAACAGTCCCTGAAGCTCGAGTTGATCAAAAAGCGGGCCGGTCACGAAAGCCGGATGACGACCGCTGAGCTTGCGAAAGAGTCTTTCGGCATCGCGCTAAAAGAGAACGGCAGCTGCATGGAGATCGCGCGGGTAGAGCGGGATTCTCCGGCTCAAAAGGCCGGCTTGATGAAGAGCGATAGATTGATCGCCCTGCGGGGGAAGCCCGTCCCTTATATGTCGTTGAACGAGGTCCTCGCGCTCATGGTAAAGGATGATTACGCGCGGATGGAATGCACCATAGAGCGGACGGTCGAAGTGAGAAGGAACGGCGGTATTTCGATACTAAAGAGAGGCAATGGCGCGCTGGGCGCTTATTTTTGCGTCCGTCTGGGAGGGCTAACGGTTGATGATGTCAATGCCAACAGCCCGGCTTTCGATGCCGGACTGAAGAAAGGGGACCTTATCGTCGCGATCGATGGTCAGCCGACGCGCTACATGCCGTTAAAGAAAGCCGTTCAGTTGATAAAGGATTCACCTCAAGAGATCGCCTCTTTAACGATCAGAAGAGATGTTATCTTGTTAAGGAAGGAAAAAGAATGAAATCAGATATACGTGCCAAGCGGCAAAGGCGTATACGATATCTCATAGCAAGGCGATTCCAGTTCAGGTTTGTGGCTTTGATATTGGCTTTTGTGTTCCTTTCAGCCGCGCTATCTTCTCTTGTTGTGTACTACACAATGATGATGCTTATGGGCGAAAAACTTGCCAATGTCTACCCGCAAGGCATGCTCCTCTCTATAATCAATACCCTTAATACCCGCATTATACTGGCGGTTTTAATAATATCTCCACTGGTCGTTCTTTTAGGTATATTATTATCATTCAGGATAGTCGGTCCGATATACCGTATAAGCAAGCTACTGAGACTTTCCGCGCGCGGCGACCTTTCCTCGCGCATCACGGTCAGGGCTAAAGATGAGTTCAAGGCTCTTGCGGATGCCATAAACGACATGACTGATATGATAAAAACAAGCGTAAAGCATCAAAAGTTGCACGCAGAAAAAGCGGCTGCCGAAGTAGAGTCGATTAAAAATGCAGTTAACCAGGAGGGCTTTGATAAAGATCGCGCCAAGGATATCATAGAGAAGTTAAGCAGTGAGATAGCAGAGATCAATAAAGAATTATCAAGATATAAGCTTTAGACGTCCCCTCATAAAACACCTCTTTCATAAAATCCATAAAAAATATTCAAAAATTCTTATTTTCATAAATCATTGTATAACAAGTAGTTATAAAAATCCTTCAAAAAATCCAGTTCCTAACTCTTGACAAAACAAAAAAATTGTGTATACTTTGTACTACTTCAGTGCATTATAAAACAATCAGTGAGTTTATATACAACTGAGTGCAATGGAGTATAAAGCAGTATAAAAGGAGTATAGGTAGTATAAAAAGGCGGTGCGTATGGCAGAAGACACTGTCTTCACTGTTCAGGAATTGGCATCTTATCTCAGGATGAAACCGGTTACTATCTACAAGCACGCAAAGGCGGGCAAGTTACCGGCTTTCAAGGTGGGGGCCAATTGGCGGTTCAAAAAGTCTACCATCGATAGATGGATCTCTGAACAGGAAGGAAAAGAGGGAAGGGGCAATATACAGCCATAATGGATCGATTCGGGTTCGTGATACATCCTTTTGTCGCAAAGACCTCCCGCAGCGTGGCGGGGTGCCGCGAGAGCTTCGATGATATCATCTCCAGGAGCGGCGGGGAGTTCATGCCGAAGGCGCGGCTGCCTTATACGCTCTGCTCGTTCGAGCGTGTGCGCTCGCGCGAAGGGCTTGCCATAAGCGGCGTTTGCGCCGCCGTTCCGCTCATGCCCATAGAGTTCGATTCACTTGATAGGGAGGTAGCGCTTGGCTTTGTGGAGCAGGCAATAACTCTTTTGGCAAAGAAAGGCGCTCGTATCGTAGGGCTGGGCGGTTTCACTTCGATCGCGGCCGATGAGGGCACGGCGCTCTCGAAGAAGCTGGGAGTGCCTTTGACCAGCGGCAATACATTGACCGCGGCGCTCGCCCTGGAAGGGATCTATCGCGCCGTTTATGAGCTCGATATGTCTCTTTTGAACGCTACCGCCGCGATAGTTGGAGCGACCGGTGATATAGGTTCCGCGTGCGCCAGGGCGCTGTCGAAGAATGTGAAGAAGCTCAACATCGCGGCGCGAAACGATAAACGGCTGGAAAGCCTTGCGCTGGAATTGAGGCGCGGCAAGGCGGCCGTGGAGACGTTTAGATACGCAAAGGACGCCATCCACGGCGCGGACATCGTCATAAGCGCGGCAAGCGCGCTGAACACCGTCATAAATCCCGTCCACCTGAAACCCGGCGCGATCGTCTGCGACGTCGCCTTGCCGGCGAATATAGGGCGTGAGCTTGCGCGGGCCCGGGACGACATACTTGTCTTTGACGGAGGCCTGGCCGAGATACATCATCCCGAGGACGTGCGCAATGGGCGATTTGGGGCTTCTGTCCACTCGAATAGCGTATTCGGCTGCCTGGCCGAGACGATGGCGCTTACTTTCGAGGGCCGGTTCGAGCCGTATTCCGCTGGCCGCGGCCGGATAACCGAAGAAAAAATGGCCCAGATAAAGGCCATCGCGAAGAAACACGGCATCATGCTCGCTGATTTTTCCTGCGGCGAAAAGCGTTTCACCGCAGCGGACATAAAGCGTATACGCGAGAACGCCTTAAAGGCAAGGAACGAGTGTTATTATGTCGATTCAAGATAAGGTCGCTATAGTGACGGGCGGGACGCACGGCATAGGCCGCGCGGTCGTGCTCGGGCTGGCCGAGAAGGGCGCGAAGGTCGTCTTTACTTATTTAAAGAGCGACGAGTCCGCGGCTATCGTGCTCGACGAGATCAAGGAACTGGGCGGCGAGGCGGAGGCGGTCAAGGCCGAGGCGCGCGATCCCGGAGAGGCGAAAAGGGTCGTCGAGGAGACGGTCCGGAAGTTCGGGAGGGTCGACATCCTGGTCAATGACGCGGGCGAGGCCATGGCGAAGGCCCTGAAAGGGCGCAAGGGCCTGGCGGTCGTCAATATCCAGCAGGCGGGAGGGACGGCCGAAGAGGTATTGTCGTTCCTGGAGGACCTTTAGATCATGCCGGGCAAGCTTTTGGTGGTCGACAGTGAACATGACGTATGCGATTTCCTGAAGACTTTTTTCGGGGAGCGGGATTTCCAGGTCTTCGCGGCCGCCACAGGCGATGAGGCGCTGCTCATCGCGCGGAGGGAAAAGCCGGATGTGGTCCTGCTCGAGATCAAGATGCCCGGCATGGACGGTATAGCGATACTGAAACACCTGAAAGACATAGACAAGAGCACCAAGGTGATCATGGTTACCGTGTTTGACGACCAGGACAGCATGTACGAGGCCTACAAGCTGGGCGCGTGCGACTACATAACGAAGCCCCTGGTCCTGGAAAACCTGGAACAGTCGGTACAGCGGCATTTGGCGCAATAGGATAAGAGCGGGAAAATAAAATGGCTAACGCGGGTTCGACAAAGAGGGCGCCCAGCTGGGAAGAGCTGCATTCCTGGCTTGTAGACGGCATGGCCTCTAATGCCGCCGCGCCGGACCGTCAACAGGCCGTCGCGGAGCCGCAGATGCTGGTCGGCAATCCGCAGCAGCGACTTGACTATCAGGTATTCCTTGAGAACGCGTCAAAGACGATGATCCGGTTCAAGAAACCGGAACACCTCATCAAGATGATAGTGCGGACCATCGACGAATACCTGAAGGTCACGCACACGGCGGTATTCCTCAATAGCGATGACAGGAAGTCTTATGTGCTGGTCGATTCTAGAGGCGAGGACGGGATAAAGATCCCGGTCGGCTTCATACGCCTGGTTCCGGACAACCCCATCATCAGCGCTTTTAACGAGAAGGAAAGCTACCTCATCTCAGAAACGGGCAGCCTTCATTACGAAGAGGTCTCCATCGGCCTGAGCGACCGCCAGACGCTTGAGCTCAACAGCTCTCTTTATGATAAACTCCTGGCCATAAAGAGGCAGATGGACCAACTCAGGGCGAACCTGTGCGTCCCGTGCTATTTCAAACGCGACCTCCTGGGAGTGCTGGTATTAGGGAAGAAGGTATCCGGAGAGCGGTTCACGCGCGAAGAGACCTCGTTCTTCGTGACGCTTGCCAATAACGCGGCGATGGCCATAGCCAACGCCCAGCTCATCGAGAACCTCCAGCAGAAGATAGAAGAGGTCCAGCAGCTCTACATGCGGGAACACACGGTCTTTGTCCACACGGCCATCGCCCTCGCCGCGGCGATCGACGCGCGCGACACCTATACGCACGGTCATACCGAACGCGTTACAACGTATGTGCTTTCTATAGCGAGTGAGCTGGAAGGCCTGCCCGAGATGGCCCAATACAGGAATTTCCAGGAGACGCTGCAGATCGCGGCGCTCCTGCACGACGTCGGCAAGATAGGCATCCCGGACCACATCCTGAACAAATCGGGCCGCCTGACGCCGGAAGAATTCGAGGAGATAAAGAAGCATTCGGTCATCGGCGCCACGATACTCTATCCCATCAAGGAGCTCGTCAATGTCGCGAAAGAGATCCGCTACCACCAGGAGAAGTTCGACGGTTCCGGCTATCCTGACGGTTTAAAGGGTTACAACATACCGCTCGCAGCCAGGATAATAGCCGTTGCCGACGCCTTCGACGCTATCACGTCAAACCGCCCGTACAGGAAAAAGCGGACGGTCGAAGAAGCCATCCAGGAGATAAAACGCAATTCCGGCACCCAGTTCGATCCGGTGGTGGTGAGCGCGTTCCTCCTCGCCTTCGAAAAGGGCAAGATCATCTCAAAGACGGATTTTTTACGTAACGACGGGTTTGTTATCTAAAGGACCGGCGGGCAGGTGACGCAGAGGAGCTGGCTTTCAGATGAGCCGGAGTTCCTGAACGAGTGGGGCAGGGAAGATTCGAAATACAGGGTATCCGCTTTCGTAAGCGCGTAACGTTCGCCCCCGATAGAAGCCTCGACTTTTCCTTCCAGGACGTAAATAAACCTCTCGACGCCGGGTTTTGTTTTTTCCTCCCGGGTGGAGGCGCCTTTTTCCAGCCTTACCAGGACCGGCATCATATTCTTATTGAGGACCTTTGAGGCGAGGACTTCGACGGAATGCCTCTTATCGTGAGCGAATATGTCCGGCTTTTCTTCCCTTGTCCTTATATGCACCGATTCCCTCTCGGGGGAGAGCTCGCGGTAGAATTCAGGCAGCGTGATCTCCAGAGCCTTGCATATCTTCATGTGGGATTCGAGGGTGCCCGTCATCCTGCCGTGTTCCATGCGGCTTAAGGTGGCAAGGGCTACGCCGGACCGCTCCGAAAGCTCCGAAAGCGTCATCTTTTTTTCTTTCCTCAAGCGGCGTATTATATTGCCTATCAGCATATTTCGTAAGAGAGGGGATTGCCTGTCCTCAGGCATTGAAAAACCGGGCGCGCTGTGTTAGAATGGACCGACGCGTTAGCTAGACGGCCTTTGTCACTTTTCCGGCCTTCAGGCATTTGACGCAGACCCTGATCCTCATCGGAGTCCCGTCGACGATGGCGCGGACGGTCTGCAGGTTCGGGAGAAACCTTCGCGGGTTGACGCCGGTTATCTTCTGGCCGACGCCGCCTTTTTTCTTCGCTAAGCCGCGGCGTTTTATGGTCCTGCCGGCAGCAGGCCCCTTACCGCAGATCGCACATATTTTTGACATTGCTTTGGCTCCGTTTTGAGCGCTCATATTACCACAGGCACTGTAGGGATGCAAGAAAAAAATATACGGCTAAACATACCGGTCCGTTACCTGAAAGGTGTCGGCCCGAAACGGAGCGAACAGCTGTCACGTCTCGGGGTGGGGACACTTGAGGACGTCTTCTATTACCTGCCTCTCAGGTACGAGGACCGCTCGCGCCTTACGCCTATACGGGAATTGAAGGTAGGCGAACTCCAGGCCGTCCGCGGAGAGGTGGTGACGGTCTCCTCCCGGCGCGCCAAGACCGGCACCCACATCGTCCAGGCCGCGCTCACTGACGGGACCGGATCCATTCATGCCGTCTGGTTCAACCAGCCTTACCTTGCCGATTCGCTCAAGCGCGGACAGGAGATCGTCGCCTACGGCAGGGTCGAGCTCTACGACAAGCTCCAGATCGTCCAGCCTGAATATGAAGCAGCGGAAGAGGCCGATAAGGGATCGCTTCACATCGGCAGGATCGTACCCGTCTATCCACTCACGGCCGAGCTGACGCAGCGGTATATGAGGGCCCTCATATACCAGGCGATCTCTTCCTGCCAGAAGGCGCTCATAGAACGGCTGCCGACCTATCTCATCGCCCGCGAGAAGCTCGTCGACGTGAGGTTCGCGGTCCGCTCCATTCATTTTCCCGCGAACTTCGAAAGCCTCGAGAAGGCCTACAGGCGCATAGTATTCGAGGAGTTCCTTATCCTGCAGCTCGCCCTCGCATTGCGGAAGAGGTCGATGAAGGACCGGGACACCGGCCTTACCCACGGGCTCGGAGGCGAGCTTGTCGCGTCATTCAGGAAGGCCCTGCCATTCGAGTTTACCGATGGACAACGCAATGCCATCGCCGATATTGAGCGCGACATGTCGTCGGCGAAACCGATGAACAGGCTTATCGAGGGTGATGTGGGCAGCGGCAAGACTGTTGTCGCCGCGCACGCGCTCACGCTCACCGTCGAGAACGGTTTTCAGGGCGCGATCATGGCGCCGACCGAGGTGCTTGCGCGCCAGCACTTCATCGTCCTGAGCGAGTTCCTGATGCCGCTCGGGATAAACGTGGCGCTTCTTGCCGGCGGGATCGACGCCGCGGCCAAAGAGAGGATATGCGGGGAGATCAGGGACGGCTCCGTTCACGTCGTTGTCGGCACGCACGCGGTCATCGAGGAGGCTGTCGCCTTCCGCAAACTCGGCCTGGTCATCATAGACGAACAGCATAAGTTCGGCGTTACGCAACGGGCCGTATTGAAGCAGAAGGGGTACAACCCCCACGTGCTTATCATGACGGCGACGCCCATCCCGAGGACGCTCGCCCTTACCGTGTACGGAGACCTCGATGTCTCGGTCATAAGGGAACTTCCGAAAGGCCGCAAGCCGGTCTCGACATACTGGGTCGAAGAGGACAAGAGGCGGGAGGTCTATGGTTTCATAAAAGAGGAGCTCGGGAAGGGCAGGCAGGCGTATGTTGTGTGCCCGTTGATAGAGCGGAGTTCGGAGTCAGGAGTCAGGAGTTCGGGCGGGACGAAAGCCGCTTTAGATATATTTGAAAAATTGAAGAATGATGTGTTCGCTGACTTTAACGTCGGACTTTTGCACGGGAGGATGAGCTCGAAAGAAAAGGACAAGGTAATGGCCGACTTCAAAAAAAGGAAGATAGACGTCCTCGTCTCTACGGTCGTCATTGAGGTCGGCATCGACGTCCCGAACGCCGCGGTGATGCTGGTCGAGAACGCCGAACGGTTCGGCCTGTCGCAGTTGCATCAGTTGCGGGGGAGGATCGGCAGGGGTGAGCACGAATCGTACTGCATATTGCTCGCTGACCCTAAGACCGACGAAGCCAGGAAGCGCCTGAAGGCCATAGAAGGGACTCTCGACGGATTCCAGATAGCCGAGGCGGACCTGGACATACGCGGGCCCGGAGAGTTCTTCGGGACGCGGCAGCACGGTTTGCCGGAGATCCGTTTCGGCAATATCATCAAGGATCTCGGCATCATGGAGCTTGCCAGGAAAGAAGCGTTCGCGATCGTCGCGAAAGATCCGGAGCTGAACGAGGAGCACCACCGCTTGCTGAAAGAAGCTCTGCGCGAACGGTTCCGGGACAGGATGGACCTGGCGCATGTGGGATAGGGGATCATGAGGATAATCGGCGGGGAGTTCAGGAGCAGGATCATCGCGATGCCGCGCGGCGTCGATATAAGGCCTACTCAGGACAAGGTGAGGCAGGCGGTCTTCAACATCATCGGCGACATGTCCGGCAAGAACGTGCTCGAGCTCTTCGCGGGAACGGGGGCGTTCGGGATCGAGTCGATATCCAGGGGCGCGCGGCACGTGACTTTCGTTGACAATAACTTCAAGTGCACCGAGTGCATCAGGTCCAATATCGAGTCGCTTGGAGTAGAGGATTCCAGATATGATATTATTAGGACCAATGCGCTGAGCGTGCTTGCCAGGCTCGAAAGGGCCGAAGAGAAGTTCGATGTCATATTCCTCGATCCGCCGTACCACCTCGGATTAGCCAAAAAATGCTTGATAAACATAGATGCTTATGATATATTAGCCCCCATTAGCCTGGTAGTTGCGGAGTATTTCTCAAAAGACCGCCTTACCGGACATCTCGAGACGCTTATCCTCGATAAAGAGCGCCGGTACGGTGACACGCTAGTATCGATATTCAGGAAGAAGGGCGGCGATGAAGAGGACAGCGGTATATCCGGGGACATTTGACCCTGTGACCTACGGCCACATCGACATCATAAAGCGGGCGTCCAAGATATTCGACAAGGTCATCGTCGCGGTCGCCCGCAACGAGGATAAAGGCACTTTCTTCACCGTCGATGAGCGGGTCCGGATGCTCAAGGATTCTGTCAAGGGCATAGAGGGCGTGGAGGTGGACTCTTTCGACGGCCTCGTCGTCAATTACATCAAGTCGGTCGGAGCGCGCGTGATGATCAGGGGCCTCAGGATGATATCCGATTTTGAGTACGAGTTCCAGATGGCGCTCACGAACAGGAAATTTGGCGGCGATATCGAGACGATATTCATGATGCCGAGCGAGGCATGCCTATACTTATCGAGCAAGCTGGTCAAGGAAGTGGCGGGCCTGGGCGGCGACGTGACGGATTTCGCGCCTAAGAATGTCCGGATCATGTTGCTGGAGAAGTTCAAAAAAGCGCGGGGGGCCCGATGAGCATCCTTTCCAGGATACGGGAGAAGGCCAAGAAGGAACGCAAGACGGTCGTGTTGCCCGAAAGCGAGGACCGGAGGACGCTTGACGCCATAGATATCATACTCAATGAAGGCATAGCGAAGCTCATCGTCGTCGGCAAGGAATCTGTCAGGAAGAGCTTAAAGACAAAGGACCCGAAGGACCTTACGCTCATCGAGCCGCAAACTTTCAAGGATACGGAATCCTATGTCGCCGAATATTACGAGATGCGCAAGGCCAAGGGCATGACGCCGGAGCAGGCGAGGGAGGCCATGCTGACCGAATACGTGACTTTCGGCGCGTTCCTGGTGCGCAAGGGGCTTGCCGACGGGTTTGTCGCCGGCGCGAGCCATACAACGCCGGATGTCATCCGCGCGGCGCTCAGATGCCTGTCGATCGATAAGACCGTCGGGGTCGCTTCCGGCGCCTTCCTGATGGAGGTCCCGGATTCGCCGTACGGAGAGAAGGGCGTCTTCCTTTTTGCGGACTGCGGCGTGAACCCTGACCCGAATCCAAGGCAATTGGCCGGGATAGCCATCTCCTCGGCAAAGCTCTTCGAGCAGCTGGTCGGCGTCCATTCGCGCGTCGCGTTCCTCAGTTATTCGAGCAAGGGCAGCGCCGGCGGCGACATGGTGAATAAAATGGTCGAGGCGCTGAAGAAAACGAAAGAGATAGCGCCGGACCTCATGGTAGACGGCGAATTCCAGGTGGATAGCGCCATCGTCCCCGAGGTCGCCAAGATAAAATGCGCCGCAAGCGCTGTGGCCGGCAGGGCGAACGTCCTTATATTCCCCGACCTGAATTCCGGCAATATATCGTACAAGATCGTCCAGCGGCTCGCCAAGGCAAGGGCTGTCGGCCCGCTCCTCATGGGGTTCACGAGACCCTGCAGCGACCTGTCGAGGGGCTGCGACGCGCAGGACATCGTCGACGCGGTTGCCATCACGGCATTGAGGGCGTGAATACCAAGATGCTTATACTTATTATAAACTGCGGCAGTTCGTCCGCGAAATACCAGCTCTTCGACGCCGAGAGGCACCATTTCCTGGCAAAAGGCATTGTCGAGCGTATCGGTCATACCAATTCGTCCCTGCGCCACCAGACGAACAGCGGCAAGCCTCTTTCCAGGAATGTCTCCTGCAAAGACCATCATGTGGCTATCGAGATCATAGTCAAGACGCTGACCGACGACCGCTGCGGCGTCATACGCTCAAAGAACGAGATAAAGGGCATAGGCCATAGGGTGGTGCACGGAGGTGAGGAGTTCAAGGCGTCGACGTTCATCACGCCGAAGGTCATACGGTCGATAGTGAAATACAGTGAGCTCGCGCCGCTCCATAATCCGCCGTCCCTGTTCGGGATACGGGCATGCTCGGAGATCTTGAGGGGCATTCCGCAGGTCGCGGTCTTTGACACATCGTTCCACCAGACGATGCCGTCTCGCTCGTTCATGTACGCTATCCCTTACAGGCTCTATGCAAAGTACGGGATAAGGCGGTACGGCTTCCACGGTACGAGCCACCGTTTCGTAGCCGAGGAGGCGGCCCGGAAACTCTGGCGGCCGCTCAAGGACCTGAGATTGATAACCTGCCACCTTGGCAACGGCTGCAGCATAACCGCCATCGACGGTGGGAAGTCGGTAGATACGAGCATGGGGTTCACCCCGCTCGAGGGGCTGGTGATGGGGACACGCTCCGGGGATATCGACCCGGCGGTCGTCTTCTACCTGATGGAGAAAGAGCGGCTCTCGCCTGCAGAGGTGAGCGATCTTTTGAACAAAGAGAGCGGCCTGTTGGGGATATCCGGCGTCAGCAATGACATGAGGGACGTCGTCAAGGCCTCTAAGGGCAAAGGCAAGGCCGCCGGGCGGGCGCGTTTAGCGCTCGACATGTTCATCTACCGGATCGAAAAGTACATAGGCGCTTATGTGGCCGCCATGGGCGGGCTCGACGCTGTGGTCTTTACGGCCGGGATCAGCGAGAATAATCCCTGGCTGGTCAAAAGGATAGAGGATGACCTGAAAGGCATCGTCCCCCGGGAGGCAAAGTTCCTGGTCATTCCCACTAATGAGGAGCTGCTGATCGCGAGAGACACTTATAAAATAATAAAAGCGAGGAGGAAATAATGCCGTTACCTAAACGAAAACATTCGAAAGCCCGTAGGGACAAGAGGAGGAGCGCGAACTCGAAGACGTATCTGGCGAACCTTTCGCTCTGCCCGCAGTGTAAAAAGCCGCGGCTTCCGCACAGGGTCTGCCCCCATTGCGGATACTATAAAGGCAAGCCCGTTGTGATAACCGAGGTGGCCGAGGAGAAGAAGAGATGAGGATAGTGGTCGATGCTATGGGCGCCGATAATGCCCCGGCGGTCGAGGTCCAGGGCGCCCTTCAGGCGATAGAGGAGACCGGGGTGGAGGTGGTCCTTGTCGGCGACGAAGCGCGCATCGAGGAGGAGATAACAAAGCATGGCGGCAAGCC
>JAFGJL010000006.1 GCA_016929115.1 Candidatus Omnitrophota bacterium
CCCGGAGGCGCCTCTCGTGGCTACGGGCATGGAGTACAGGACGGCCAAGGATTCCGGCGCGACGGTCGTGGCGCGCAACTCCGGCACCGTATCGAGCATCGACAGCGAGGAGATCGTCATAAGCGGCGAGACGTACAGGCTGACGAAGTTCGAGCGCTCCAACGCGAATACGTGCGTCAACCAGCGGCCGCTGGTGAAGGCCGGGCAGAAGGTGGAGAAGGGCGACGTCATAGCCGACGGCGCGGCGACGTCCGGCGGCGAGCTGGCCCTGGGCCGCAACGTCCTTGTCGCGTTCATGCCTTGGCGGGGGTATAACTTCGAGGACGCCATCCTCATAAACGAAAAACTGGTGAGCGAGGACGTCTTCACGTCCCTTCATATAGAGGAGTTCGAGGTCGAGGCGAGGGACACGAGGCTGGGCAACGAGGATATAACGCGCGACATCCCTAACGTGGGCGACGAGGCGCTGCGCAATCTGGACGAAAGCGGCATCATCCGCATCGGCGCCGAGGTCGAGCCGGGCGACATCCTTGTCGGCAAGGTCACGCCAAAGTCCGAGACGGAGCTCTCCCCGGAGGAGAAGCTCCTGCGCGCGATCTTCGGCGAGAAGGCGGGCGACGTGCGCGACACATCGCTCGTGGCGACGTCCGGCGTCGAGGGCATCGTCGTCGACGTGCGCGTATTCTCGCGGCGCGACCCGAGGTCCAAGACCAGGGAAGAGAAGACGAAGGAGCTCAAAGAGATAAGGGCCATCGAAGAGAGCTTCGACGAGCAGATAAAGAGGATACACGAGGAGAAGTACAAGAAGGTGCACAAGCTGCTTGTCGGCAAGAAGCTTTCGAGCGGCCTTCTGGACCAGGAGTCCGGCAGGGTCATCATAGCGGCCGGCAAGACGATACGCGTCGGCGACATCAAAAAAATAGCCGAAAAGGGCGACCTGGAGAGCATCAAGCTCGCCGAACATCCTGACGTCGAGCAGGAGATACTGCGCATAGCGCGCCTCCTGGACGGCCAGATCGAGGAGCTGTCTTTCGAGCTCGACCGCGAGATCGACAGGGTGAAGCGCGGCGACGAACTGCCGCCAGGCGTCCTGAAGAAGGTGAAGGTCTACATAGCGTCGAAGAAGAAGATATCGGTCGGCGACAAGATGGCCGGCCGCCACGGCAACAAGGGCGTCATCGCCAAGATAGTGCCCCAGGAAGACATGCCTTTCCTCGAGGACGGGACGCCTGTGGAGATAGTGCTGAACCCGCTCGGAGTGCCCAGCCGCATGAACGTGGGGCAGATACTTGAGACGCACCTGGGCTGGGCGGCCAAGATACTCGGGTTCAAGGTCGAGACCTCCGTTTTCGACGGCGCGTCCGAGGCCGAGATAAAGGAAGAGATGAAGAAGGCCCGCCTGCCGCTCGAAGGCAAGGTGACGGTCTATGACGGCCTGACGGGAAGGCAGTTCGACCAGAAGGTGACGGTCGGCTACATCTATATGATGAAGCTCGCGCACCTGGTCGACGACAAGATCCATGCCCGCTCGATAGGCCCCTACTCGCTCGTCACGCAGCAGCCGCTCGGCGGCAAGGCCCAGTTCGGAGGCCAGCGTTTCGGCGAGATGGAGGTGTGGGCGCTCGAGGCCTACGGCGCGGCGTACACCCTGCAGGAGCTCCTGACGGTCAAATCCGACGACGTCCAGGGCCGCACGAAGATATACGAATCGATAGTGAAGGGCGAGCACGCGCTGCAGTTCGGCACGCCCGAATCTTTTAACGTTCTCATAAAAGAGCTCCAGAGCCTGTGCCTCGACATACGCGTCGAGAAGCGACAGGAGGCGGAAGTGCTCAAAGAAAAACTGTAAGGGAAAGCGCGAAAAATATATGATAGACGAAGCGGCCCTTTTTAACGTCATATCCATAAAGATAGCCTCCTCCACGGTCATAAGATCCTGGTCGAAGGGCGAGGTGAAGAAGCCCGAGACCATCAACTACAGGACGCTGAAGCCCGAGAAGGACGGCCTCTTCTGCGAGAGGATATTCGGCCCGACGAAGGACTATGAGTGCAACTGCGGCAAGTATAAAAGGATAAAGCACAAGGGCATCATATGCGACCGTTGCGGCGTCGAGGTCACGCGCTCCAGTGTGCGCAGGGAGAGGATGGGCCACATCGAGCTCGTTTGCCCGGTCTCGCACGTCTGGTTCTTCAAGGTCATGCCTTCGCGTATCGGCGCGATGCTGGGGATAAGCTCCCGCGAGCTCGAAAAAGTCCTTTACTATGAGGAATATATCGTCCTCGACCCGGGCGAGACCAAGCTGAAGAAGAAGGAACTCCTCTCCGAGGACCGCCATAAGGAGCTCAAGGAAAAATTCGGCAACAAGTTCACGGCCAAGATGGGCGCCGAGGCTATCAAGGAGCTTTTGAAGGAGATCGATCTCGACAAGCTCTCCGGCAGGATAAAGAAGGATATCAGCGAATCCAAGTCCGACAGCGCGCAGAAGAAGAACAGCAAGATCCTGAGGCTTCTCGAGGCTTTCAGGAACTCCGGGAACAAGCCCGAGTGGATGATACTCGACATGCTGCCGGTAATACCTCCGGACCTGAGGCCGCTCGTCCCGCTCGACGGCGGACGCTTCGCCACCAGCGACCTGAACGACCTCTACCGCCGCGTCATAAACAGGAACAACCGCCTCAAGAAGCTGATAGAGCTGAAGGCGCCGGAGATCATCGTGCGCAACGAGAAGCGCATGCTGCAGGAGGCTGTGGACGCGCTCTTCGACAACGGCAGGCACGGCAGGCCGGTCCTCGGCCCGGGCAACAGGCCGCTGAAGTCCTTAAGCGACATGTTGAAGGGCAAGCAGGGCCGCTTCAGGCAGAACCTCCTCGGAAAACGCGTGGATTACTCCGGCAGGAGCGTCATCGTCATAGGGCCGGAATTGAAGCTCCACGAATGCGGGCTTCCCAAGAAGATGGCGCTTGAGCTTTTCGAGCCGTTTATCATAAAAAAACTGAAGGAGAAGGGGTTCGTCCATACCATAAAGAGCGCCAAGAAGATGGTCGAGAAGTCCAAGCTCGAGGTCTGGGACATCCTCGACGACGTCATAAAAGAGCACCCGGTGATGCTGAACAGGGCGCCTACGCTGCACAGGCTCTCCATACAGGCGTTCCAGCCCGTCCTCATCGAAGGCAAGGCTATCAGGATACACCCGCTGGTCTGCACCGCGTTCAACGCCGACTTCGACGGCGACCAGATGGCGGTCCATGTGCCGCTGTCGGTCGAGGCACAGATGGAAGCGCGCCTTATGCTCATGTCTATCAACAACATATTCTCGCCGGCGGACGGCAGGCCTATCACGACGCCGACGCAGGACATCGTCCTCGGATGCTACTACCTTACCAAGGAAAGGCCCGGCGCCAAGGGCGAGGGGATGCGCTTCTCGTCACCCGAGGAGGTCGTCATCGCGTACCAGGACGAGCAGGTCGACCTCCATGCCAAGATCAAGACGGCGGTGAACGGCAAGCTGGTCGATACCACGGTCGGGCGCGTCATCCTGAACCAGGTATTGCCGAAAGAGCTCGGATACATCAACGACACTATGACTAAGCAGAGGCTGAGCAGGGTGATAACGGCGTGCTACGCGATAAAGGGCCACCAGGCCGTCGTAAACCTCTTGGACGACCTGAAGAAGATAGGCTTCGAAGAAGCGACCAAGGCGGGGCTCTCGATATCGATCGAGGACCTCAAGGTCCCCGCGAAGAAATACGAATACATCGACAAGACAAAAGCGGACGTCGCGCACATCGACGACCAGTACAAAAAGGGCCTCATCACCGACCGCGAGCGCTACAACAAGATAGTCGACCTCTGGACGCACACCACCGACGACGTCTCGGACCTTATATTCAACGCCCTCGACCCGTTCAACCCTGTCTTCATGATGGCGGATTCCGGCGCGAGGGGCTCGAAACTGCAGATAAGGCAGCTCGCCGGGATGAGAGGCCTCATGGCCAAGCCTTCGGGCGAGATCATCGAGACGCCGATCACGGCGAACTTCCGCGAGGGCCTCACCGTGCTCGAATACTTCATCTCGACGCACGGCGCGCGAAAAGGGCTTGCGGACACGGCGCTCAAGACCGCCGATTCCGGGTACATGACCAGGCGACTGGTCGACGTGGCGCAGGACGTCATAGTCACCATCGACGACTGCGGCACGATGAACGGCATCCTCATAAGCGCCATAATAGAGGGCGACGAGGTCGTCGTGCCGCTCGCCGAGAGGATCGTCGGCCGCGTCGCGCTCGACAACATCGCGGACATCATCACCGACACCATACTGGTCGAGGCGGGCAGCGAGATCTCGGA
>JAFGJL010000046.1 GCA_016929115.1 Candidatus Omnitrophota bacterium
GGGCCGGTTTCGGCATAGTGAACGACGCCGCCGTCCAGGAGGCCGCAAGGCAGGAGCTGATCCGCCGGTATTTCAGGTACAACTCGGAATACGTGCTGGGCATCGAAAAGAAGGAGACGGTCGACAGGGCCGCGCGCCTGATGGAAGAGATGGCCGTAAAGGTCACCGACAGGCCCGTGGTGGAGGTTGCGAGAAAAGCCGCTGATGACGCCGAGAGGAAGGGCAAGGGCCGCGCCGGGATATACTGCGGCGCCGCGATAGAGCTGAAGGACGGCAGGATCATCACCGGCAAGAACTCCAACCTCATGCACGCGGCATCGAGCCTTGTCTTGAACGCGGTGAAGACGCTCGCCGATATACCGGACGGGATATTGCTGATCTCGCCGCAGATAATCAAGCAGATAGCCACGCTTAAAGAGGGGATATTGAAAGGGGAGCCGGAGAGCCTGGACCTGGAAGAGACGCTTATAGCCCTTTCCATCAGCGCCACGACCAACCATACCGCCGAGATCGCGATGGAGAAACTGATAGAGCTGAGGGAATGCGAAGTGCATATGACGCACATCCCCACACCGGGAGACGATGTGGGCCTGAAGATGGTAGGGGTCAACCTTACGACTGACGGCAAGTTCTCGTCCCACAACCTCTTTATAACATAGCATATAACATAATTAGCTCAAAATGCGCTTGACATCCCGACGGGCGCATGCTAATATCTTGCGGTAAGAGAAAACGCACATTCCCAAAGAGTGTGGAACTGGTATGGACAAACTGATACGGCCGGATCTTCCAGATGTCTTCACCAAAGGGGTGGACAAGACACAAAGCGAGTAAGACCGTAACAAGACTGAAAAGTTTTGGCCAGAGGGACTATCCGTTCCTGCTGGCTTTTTTATTTAACGAAGGGTTCTTACTTCGGATTGTTAGTCCCTCATGCGCTCCTTTTCGTCGCGTCTTCGGGACCAATTTTACTTCGTAAAATTCGGAGGTCATATGAAAGCTGCGTTAATTATGGAGGACGGGAGCCTCTTTGACGGCATATCTGTAGGGGTGGCCGGCGAAACTATAGGCGAGGTGGTCCTCAACACGGCGGTCACGGGATACCAGGAGATGATGACAGACCCGGCGAATGCCGGCAAGATCCTGGTGCTCACGTATCCCCTGATAGGCAACTATGGCGTCGCGAAGAAGTTCAACGAATCCGGCAGGGTATGGGTCTCCGGCCTTATCATAAAAGAGCCCAGCCGGATATACTCGAACTGGCAGGCGGAGGGTTCGTTCGACGATTTCCTGAAGAGGGAGAAGGTCGTCGCGGCGGCGGACGTCGACACAAGGACGCTCGCCATCACCATCAGGGACAAGGGCCAGATGCTCGGCATGATCTCCACCAGAAGCTCGGACAGGGACAAGCTCCTTAAAAAATTAAGGCAGGAAAAAAAGAACGGCAGGGCCGACTTTATCAGCGCAGCCTCCACTATGAAAGCGGCCGAGATAAAAGGCAAACCGTCGGGCGCCAGGATAGCCGTGCTCGACCTGGGCATGCCCCAGAGCTTGATAAGGCAACTCAAGACGCTCGGCTGCAACATCACGCTCTTGCCATACAACACGAGCGCGCAGGCGATCCGCGCGATGAAACCCGACGGCCTTATCATATCGAGCGGGCCCGAGGGTGATGCGGCGATCGCGAAGGTCGTTGATGAGGTAAAGACGCTCATCGGCAAGGTCCCCATGCTCGGCATAGGCCTCGGCCACGAGATCATCGGGCTTGCCATCGGCGCCAAGCTGAAGAAGATGAAGGTCGGCCACCACGGCGTCAACTACCCTGTCAGGGGAGCGGATTCGTTCAAGGGAGAGATAACGGTCCAGAACCATTCTTACGTTGTCGACGAAGCGTCCATACCGAAAAAGGCCGGCGTAAATATCACCCTGCGGAACATAAACGACAAGACGGTCGAGGAGATGGAGAGCAGGACTTCAAAGTTCATATCGGCCCAATACAGCCCGGCAAGCCCGGGATTCGAAGAGGTAAACCCGCTTTTCTGCAGATTCCTGAAATTGTGCGCGCCCAAAAACACAAGACCGCGTAACAGCTCCGCGAACACAGAAACCTTAAAAAGAAAGGAATGCCTGGAATATGCCAAAGCGTAAAGACATACGCAAAATACTGATGATAGGTTCCGGCCCTATAGTCATAGGCCAGGCGTGCGAATTCGACTACTCCGGGTCGCAGGCGTGCAAGGCCCTGCGGGAGGAAGGGTATTACACCATCCTGGTGAATTCAAACCCCGCGACGATCATGACCGACCCCAACATGGCCGATGTCACGTACATAGAGCCTCTCACCGTAGAAGCCGTTACCGAGATAATACGAAAAGAGCGGCCGGACGCGATACTGCCGACGCTCGGCGGGCAGACCGGGCTTAACCTGGCGTTCTTCCTGATGAAGGAAGGCATACTGAAGAAATACGGCGTTGAGTCGATCGGCGCCGATGTCGACGCCATATCCCGCGCGGAGGACAGGGAGTTGTTCAAAAAAGCCATGACGGAGATCGGGATAGGAGTTCCTAAGAGCGGCATCGCCCGGAGCGTCGAGGAGGGCATGAAAATAGGCCTGGGCATAGGGTTCCCGCTCATCCTGAGGCCCGCCTACACGCTGGGCGGAAGCGGCGGGTCCACGGCCTATAACAAAGAGGAGCTCGAAACCAACCTCGCCAAGGGGCTTGAAATAAGCCCGGTACACCAGATCCTGGTCGAGCAATCGGTGCTGGGATGGAAGGAGATAGAGTTCGAGGTTATGAGGGACTGCGTGGACAACGTCATCATGATAACATCTATGGAGAACGTAGACCCTATGGGCATCCACACGGGCGATTCCGTGGTCGTCGCGCCATCTCAGAGCCTGACGGCTGAAGAATACGCGCAGTTCGTAAATCTCTCAAAAAAGATAATCAGGAAGATAGGCATCACCGGCGGGGGCGCCAACATCCAGTTCGCGCAGAACCCGGACAACGGCCACATCGTCATAATCGAGGTCAACCCGCGGCTTTCGAGAAGCTCGGCCCTCGCCTCCAAGGCGACCGGTTTCCCGATAGCGCGCGTCGCGACAAAACTCGCGGTCGGCCTTACTTTACCCGAGGTCTTGAACCAGGTAACCGGAAGGACGACGGCTTTCTTCGAGCCGACCGTCGACTACTGCGTCTTCAAGATCTGCCGCTTCACGTTCGAGAAGTTTCCGGGGACACAGAGGATATTGAACACATCCATGAAGGCGGTGGGCGAGGCGATGTCGATAGGACGCAATTTCAAAGAGGCCCTCCAGAAAGGCATCCGATCGACCGAGACGAGGCGTTTCGGCCTCGGCGCTGACGGCAAGGACAAGATCACGGACGCAAAGCTCAAGAACCCCAGCGCCGACCTTATCGCCGAGATAAAGGAGAAGATACGCGTCCCCAACGACGACCGCCTCTTCTATATCAGGTACGGCATCATGATGGGGCTTTCTAACGACGAGATATATGAACTCTCCAGGATCGACCGGTGGTTCATCGACAATTTGCGGGAGATAGTCGAGACCGAAGAAGGCATAAAGAAGCACAGGAACAGGCATCCGGAGAACGCATTGAAGATCCCGCCGGAGATATTACTGAAGGCGAAGAAGTCCGGGTTCTCGGACGTCCAGCTCGCCTTCCTCTTAAACTCAACGGAGAAGAACGTGAGAGCGACCAGAAAGAAACATAACATAAAAGCTGTCTATAAGTTAGTCGACACATGCGGCGGCGAGTTCAAGGCTGAAAAGCCCTATTACTACTCGACCTACGAGAAGAAGAGCGAGAGCGAACCGTCCTCCAACAAGAAGAAGGTCCTCATCCTCGGAGGGGGCCCGAACAGGATAGGGCAGGGCATCGAGTTCGACTACTGCTGTTGCCATGCCTCATACGCCCTGAAGGAAGAAGGCTACGAATCGATCATGGTCAACTGCAACCCCGAGACGGTCTCGACCGACTATGACACGTCCGACAAGCTCTACTTCGAACCCCTGACGGTCGAGGACGTCATGAACATCGTAGATATCGAAAAACCTGTGGGCGCCATCGTCCAGTTCGGAGGCCAGACGCCGCTCAATATCTCCGGGCCCCTGGCGAAGGCGGGTCTGCACATCCTGGGAACGAGCCCGGAATCGATCGATATCGCCGAAGACCGAAAGCTCTTCCAGCATATGCTGAAAAAGCTTAAGCTGATCCAGCCGGACAACGGCACCGCTACGTCGTTCGAAGAGGCCGCGGATGTCGCCAAGAGGATAGGCTATCCGGTGGTCGTCAGGCCCTCATTCGTCCTCGGAGGGCGCGCTATGGAGATAGTCTACGACGAAAAGAGCCTGAAAGACTACATGGAAAAGGCCGTAGAGGCGTCCCCGGAGCGGCCTATCCTGATCGATAAGTTCCTCGAAGACGCCATAGAGGTGGACGTGGACGCCATCGCGGACGGAGAGAGATGCGTTATAGGCGGCATACTTGAGCACATAGAAGAGGCCGGCATACATTCGGGCGACAGCGCGATGGTGTTGCCGCCTCACACGCTCGGCAAGGATATCATCGAGACGATAAAAAAGAACACCTACGCCATGGCAAAGGAGCTCAAGGTCAAGGGCCTCATGAACGTCCAGTACGCGGTCAAGAACAACATCGTATACATCCTTGAGGTGAACCCGAGGGCTTCGAGGACCGTGCCGTTCGTCTCAAAGGCGGTCGCGGTACCATTGGCGAAACTCGCCACAAAGATCATGCTCGGCAAGACGCTGAAGGAGCTCGGTTTCGCCAAGGAGAAAGAGGTCGAGTGCGTCGCGGTCAAGGAATCGGTCTTCCCGTTCGTAAGGTTCCCGGGCGTCGACGCTGTCCTGGGGCCTGAGATGAAGTCAACGGGCGAGGTCATGGGCATCGACTCCACCTTCGGCATGGCCTACGCCAAGAGCCAGATAGCGGCAGGGCAGAAGCTGCCGACCAAAGGCAATGTCTTTATCAGCGTCAAGAACCAGGACAAGCGCAACGTCATCTTCGTCGCCAAGAAGCTTGCCGACCTCGGATTCAAGATCTTCGCGACCTCCGGTACGGCCGATGCCCTGAGCAGCAACGACATCGAGGTGAAGATGCTGCCTAAGCTCGGCGAAGGCAGGCCGAACATCATCGACCTCATCAAGGACGGCAAGGTCGACATGATCATCAATACGCCGGCCGGCAAAATGACCAAGGAAGACGAGACCAAGATAAGGTCGCACGCTATACTCTACAACGTACCGCTTATCACGACCGTATCGGGCGCCCAGGCTTCGGTGAACGGCATCGAGAACCTGATAAAGAAACCGCATATGAACGTCAAGTCGCTGCAGGAGTACCACAAAAAGATAAAATAAGGGGTGGGTGTGAAAGAATTTTGCGGCGTAGTCGGTGTTTACGGGCATAAGGACGCTGCGAGGCTTGCCTACCTGGCGCTCTTCGCCCTGCAACACAGGGGAGAGGAGTCTGCCGGGATCATAAGCTACAACGGCCGCAAGGTCTATACGCAGAAAGGGATGGGGCTGGTCGGCAACGTCTTCAATGAAGACAACCTGAAGAAGCTCAAGGGCCCTCTCGCTATCGGCCATGTGCGCTATTCCACGACGGGCTCAAGCATCGTAAAGAACGTCCAGCCGCTCCTTATAAACCATAAAAAAGGTTTTATCGCCGTCGCGCATAACGGCAACCTGACAAATTCCGTGGCCCTCCGGAACGAGCTTGAGGACTCCGGCTCGATACTCCAGACGACGATGGACTCCGAGCTCATCGTCCATTTCCTTGTCAAAGACCATGAGAACAACTACTGCGGCAAGATCCTGCCGATACTCTCGAAGCTCGAAGGCGCCTATTCTTTCGTCATAATGATAAACGACGCCATATACGCGATGAGGGACCCGCACGGGTTCAGGCCGCTGTGCCTAGGAAAGCTCGATGACGGATACGTAGTGGCAAGCGAAACATGCGCGCTGGACATGATACAGGCGCAGTATATCCGCGACGTGGAACCCGGCGAAGTAGTGGTCATAGACAAGAAAGGTCTAAGCTCCCTGAAACAGCCGCCAAAAAAGCACGCCTCCTGCATATTTGAGAACATCTATTTCGCGCGGCCCGACTCGAACATCTTCACGAAGAGCGTTTACCTCGCACGGAAGAACCTGGGCAGGGCCCTGGCCAGAGAGCATCCGGTAGACGCCGACTTTGTAATGCCCATCCCGGATTCCGGCAATTACGCGGCCCTTGGGTACGCCGAAGAGTCAAAGTTGCCGCTAGAGATGGCTTTCGTCAGGAACCACTACATAGGCCGTACCTTCATACAGCCGAGCCAGATCATACGGGACTTTAAGGTCAGGGTGAAGCTGAACCCCGCCGCCGACGTCCTGAAAGGAAAACGCATCATCGTAATCGAGGATTCGATCGTGAGGGGCACGACCTCCAGGGGGAGGGTGAGGGCGCTGCGGCAGGCAGGGGCAAGCCAGATCCACATGAGGGTGAGCTGCCCGCCGCTCATATCACCGTGCTTTTACGGCATAGACTTCCCCACGAAGAAAGAGCTTGTCGCGTCAAACCACACCGTGGATGAGATAGGCAAGTTCATAGGCGTCGACAGCCTGAGATACCTTAGCCTTGAGGGTATGCTGGACTCGATGCTTTTGCCGAAGGAAGAGTTCTGCACGGCCTGCTTTACGGGAGATTACCCCACGGCTATCTGCAAGCCGCCGTCAAAGAAGGCGCTTGAGAAGACGCGCTGCTCCGGCATGACCAAGAAATAGGGAGGTAGCCAGACAGATGTCCAGAGAAAGTATCCTCATAATCGATTTCGGGTCACAGTATAACCAGCTGATCGCCCGCAAGGTGCGGGAGCATAATGTCTTCTGCGAGATCGTCCCCCCGACGATACCGATGGAGTCCATCGACCCGCGGCAAACGAAAGGCATCATCCTGTCAGGCGGCCCGGCAAGCGTATACAGCCACAATGCGCCGAAGTGCGACGAACGCATATTCTCGCTGGGCGTGCCTGTCCTGGGCATATGCTACGGCATGCAACTCATGGCAAAGACGCTGGGCGGCGCCGTGGAGCGGTCGCGTTCGAGAGAATACGGCCGGGCTCCGTTCAACGTGACCAGGGCCGACAAGCTGTTCAAGAACATCCCGAAGAGCAGCGTGACATGGATGAGCCATGGCGATAAGGTGAAGAAGATACCGCAGGGCTTTAAGCGCCTGGGCCGCTCCCAAAACACCTCGATAGCGGCGTTCGCGGACCTGAAGCGCTCCCTGTTCGGCGTCCAGTTCCATCCCGAGGTCGCCCACACCCAGTACGGCAAGACGATAATAAAGAACTTTGTGACGGATATATGCCGGTGCCGCTGCGACTGGTCAATGAGATCCTTCATCAAAGAGACGATCGCCGATATACGCAAGACCGCCGGCACCGACAGGGTCGTCCTCGGCCTCTCCGGCGGCGTCGATTCATCAGTCGCCGCGGTCCTCATGCACAAGGCGATCGGCCATAGGCTCGCCTGCATCTTCGTCGATAACGGCTTATTGCGGAAGAACGAGGCGCGTATGGTGCGGGAGGTCTTCCAGAGGCATTTCAAGATAAACCTTAGGTGTATCGACGCTTCTGAAGAGTTCCTGGCGGCGTTGAAAGGGGTGACCGACCCGGAGAGGAAACGCAAGATAATAGGAAAGACCTTCATAAAGGTCTTTGACAGGGAAGCGAAGAAGATAGGCAAGGTAAAGTTCCTCGCCCAGGGCACGCTCTACCCGGACCTCATAGAGTCGCGGTCCGCGTTCGGCGGGCCTAGCGCCACGATAAAGACGCACCACAACGTCGGCGGGCTGCCGAAGAAGATGAACCTTAAGCTTATCGAACCGCTGAAGTATCTCTTCAAGGACGAGGTGCGCAGGGTGGGCAAGGAGCTCGGTATAGGCCATGAGGTGCTCGGCCGCCATCCGTTCCCGGGCCCGGGCCTGGCGGTGAGGATAATCGGCGACGTGACGGAGGAGAGGTGCGACATGCTCCGCGAGGCGGACGACCGGTTCATCCAGGTGCTGCACAAGGAAAAGCTCTACGACGAAATATGGCAGGCCTTCGCGGTCCTCTTGCCGATAAAATCGGTAGGCGTCATGGGTGACGAGCGGACCTATGAGAACGTCGTCGCCATACGCGCGGTGACCAGCGTGGACGGCATGACGGCCGACTGGGCCAAGATCCCGCACGATGTCCTGGGCAAGATATCGAACAGGATAATAAACGAAGTGAAGGGCATCAACCGCGTGGCCTATGACGTAAGCTCGAAGCCGCCGGCGACCATAGAGTGGGAGTAGAATGATCTGGCGGATAGAGGTAAAAGAGAGAGAGGGATTTTACGACGCGGCTGGCGAGAGCGTCAAGAAGGACATCAGGGACCTCGGTTTCGGCAGGCGGATCAGGCAGGTCAAGACCGCTTTAGTCTACCTTCTTGAAGGCGACATATCCGGCGAAGAGCTGAAGCATATCTGCGAAGACCTGCTCATAGATCCCGTCACCCAGGAATACAGCTACAATAGCGGGCTCTTCGATGAGAGCGAATATAAGGTCGTCGAGGTCGCGCACAATCCCGGCGTCATGGACCCTGTCGAGGAGAGCGCGAAGAAGGCGATACTCGACCTGGGGATCGGCGGCATACGGGCGGTCAGGACCGCCAAAAAATACCTCATAAAAGGCGACCTCTCGGCCGCCGAAATAAACTCCATCGCGAAAAAGCTCCTCTACAATAAACTCATCCAGCACATCGTCAAGGACCACAGCCTCGTATTCAGAGAACCGCCGCCCTACCGGTTCAGGCTTATACACGTCGACCTGATAAAGGCCGACGACGCGCGGCTGACCAAGATATCGAAGGACGGACAGCTCTTCCTTTCGCTCGACGAGATGCGCACGATAAAGGCGTATTTCAGGAAACGCGGGCGCAACCCGACCGACTGCGAGCTCGAAACGATCGCGCAGACATGGTCGGAACACTGCAAGCACAAGACGTTCCGCGGCCTCATCGAGTACCAGGGAAAGGTGATCGATAACCTCCTGAAGAACACCGTAATGAAGGTCACGAAGGAGCTCGATAAGCGCTGGTGCGTCTCGGTATTCAAAGACAATTCCGGCATCATAAGATTCGACGAAAAGAACAATGTCTGCTTCAAGGTCGAGACACACAACCATCCTTCGGCGCTCGAGCCTTACGGCGGCGCGGGCACAGGCATCGGCGGCGTCATCCGCGACATACTCGGCACCGGCCTGGGCGCGAAACCTATCATGAACACGGATGTGTTCTGCTTCGGCCCTGCGGACTATCCCTACAGCAAGGTGCCCAAAGGCGTCATGCACCCGAAGAGGATAATGAAGGGCGTCGTCTCGGGCGTGAGGGACTACGGTAACCGCATGGGCATACCTACAGCCAACGGCGCGGTCCTCTTCGATAAGGATTATCTGGGCAACCCGCTCGTGTTCTGCGGCACGGTCGGCGTCCTCCCGAA
>JAFGJL010000047.1 GCA_016929115.1 Candidatus Omnitrophota bacterium
ATGGGCAAGAAGCGCATCATCGCCGAGACCGGCGCGGGCCAGCACGGCGTAGCTACGGCTACGGTCGCGGCGCTATTCGGCCTGAAGTGCGAGATATTCATGGGCGAAGAGGATATAAAGCGCCAATCGGTCAATGTCTTCAAGATGAAGCTTCTGAACGCCAAGGTGACGCCCGTCTCAAGCGGCTCGAAGACATTGAAGGACGCGATGAACGAGGCGATACGCGACTGGGTCACGAACGTGCGCACCACATACTATGTCATCGGCTCTGTCGCCGGGCCGCACCCGTATCCGATGCTTGTGCGGGATTTCCAGACCGTCATCGGCGTTGAGACGAAGCGGCAGATAAAGGCGAAGGAAGGACGGCTGCCGGATTACCTCATCGCGTGTGTCGGCGGCGGAAGTAACGCGATGGGGCTATTCTACGCGTTCCTTAAAGATCGCGTAAAGCTCATCGGCGTCGAAGCGGCAGGCCACGGCCTCGCGACAGGCCATCACGCGGCGACCCTATGCGACGGGTCTGTCGGCGTCCTGCACGGCTCGAAGAGCTTCATCCTCCAGGACCATGACGGCCAGATAAAGACGGCGCATTCGGTATCGGCGGGCCTTGATTATCCGGGAGTCGGGCCCGAGCATTCATATCTCCAGAAGACCCACCGCGCCACATACGTATCGATCACGGACAGGGAGGCGCTCGCGGGGTTCAAGGCGCTCACAGAGCTCGAGGGCATCATTCCGGCACTGGAGTCGTCGCATGCGGTGGCGTATACGATGAAGTTCGCCAAGCGTCTTCCGAAGTCGAAGACGATCGTCGTTTGTCTCTCGGGTAGGGGAGATAAAGATATGGATATAGTAAGGGGCGTTCTTTAAAAATTTTACGGGTCCTGTCTCGGGGCGCCTTTCGCCTGCTCCGCGGCCTTGTGGGAGTCAAGGTAGTTTTCAGGGGTGAGCCCCCATCCCCACTGCGGCCTTGTGCGCGCCGAAAGGCTAGCCCCTCGCCACCCGTAAAATTTTTAACGCACTAAAAATCGTCATCGTGCACTAAAAGAAATTATCACTATCGCCGCGTAGGCGGACGGGTGATTGAATAGCTCATGTTGGAGGGAAGTAAAATGCCATATCACATTTCAGCAATTGATAGCAATAAGTCCACTGTTTTAGTTAACATAGATAAATATCCCGACCATTGTCCTATTTGCCATATTGGGATTGAAGCAAAGCAGCTTGCTTATTATGTAAGCGGGACTTCTGGAGTTTACTTATCTTTTGAAATGTTATGCAGATGTCCACGCCACGAATGCGGAAGAGTATTTTTGGCTTTGTACAAGCCACAGCTTGTAGGAGGTACAGTATTTTTTTACAGAGAAGCGGTTCCATCTATTTATCAAGCGCCCTCAATTCCTGAGAGTGTTCAAAAAATATCGCCTTCTTTTTATGCAATATATTCACAGGCATACCAAGCCGAATCATCGGGCTTGAAAGAAATATGTGGGCCTGGCTATAGGAAATCACTCGAGTTCCTAGTTAAGGATTTTATACTAAATCCAGCGAGTAAGGTAAACGCGGAGAGAGACGCAATTAATAAAATTCCTCTGGCTTCTTGCATTGAAAGCTATATCGAAGATCCGACTACTAAAGCTATGGCAAGGCTAGCAACGTGGCTAGGCAATGACGAAACTCATTACTATCGAAAATGGGCAGACAAGGATTTAAATGATTTAAAAAAATTAATACACCTTACTGTGAATGCTATAGATAGCAAATTAACCATGGATGGTTACTTGGAGGATATGAGCAAGGATAAAGAAGTTGGGAACAAGCCAAAAAGTGCCAGGTCATAGGGTGGTACCAAATGATTGTACCTGGAAATGTTTAATAAGGACTTTTAAATGCCAATTCAGATTATAGAAATAACGAAAGAACAAAAAGCCAAAATTTTATCTATGGATGAAGGGCATTTCCTTGACTTAAAGTCCAAAGATATAAAACCGGCAAAATTGACAATTACAATTTCTGCTTTTTCTAACGCGAGCGGCGGAGAACTTTACATTGGCATTGAAGACAAGTCTCGTATATGGCGAGGGTTTAAATCGCCGGAAGAGGCCAATGGACATATCCAGATATTTGAAAAACTGTTTCCTCTGGGTCAATATTATAACTATACATTTCTTAGTTGCCCTGCTTCCGAAGGACTTGTGTTGCAGGTAAATGTTAATAAATCTAGAGATATAACAAAAGCCTCCAATGGCATACCTTATGTAAGACGAGGTGCTCAAAATCTTCCTATAGATGATGAGGAAAAGTTAAAACGCTTGAAGTTTGATAAGGGAATCTTTTCGTTTGAATCGGAGACTTTGAATATAGATAAGATATTGGTTACCAATTCAGAAGTTATTATAAAATTTCTTGTAGACGTAGTACCTACTGCCGAACCTGAGCCCTGGCTCAAAAAACAACTTCTCATCATAGATGATAAACCAACAGTTGCGTCATCGTTACTTTTTGCAGAAGAGCCCCAGGCAATTTTACCGAAAAGATCAGGTATAAAAATATATAGATATAAAACCACAGATGATGTAGGCACTAGAGATGCTTTAGCCTTTGACCCGATTACGGTCGAAGGATGTATTTATGACCAAATTGCAGAAAGTGTTAAAAAAACAACGGATTTAATACAAGATATCAGTACATTAGGAGACGCCGGACTGGAAAAAGTTATATATCCACATGAGGCGCTTCATGAAATTATAACAAATGCAGTTCTACATCGGGATTACAGCATTACTTCGGATATACATGTTAGGATATTTGATAACCGAATTGAAGTCGAAAGTCCAGGGAAGCTGCCGGGGCATATAACAGAAAAGAATATACTACATGAACAGTTTGCACGAAACGCTTCGCTTGTTCGTATAATTAATAAATTTCCAAATCCTCCAAACAAAGATGTCGGCGAAGGGCTAAATACAGCATTTGAAGCGATGAGGAAATTGCGTTTAAAAGAGCCAACAATTAACGAAACAGAGTCATCTGTAGTCGTATCTTTAAAACATGAACGCCTAGCCTCGCCGGAAGAAGCAATTATGGAATATCTGAGTACTCATATAGAAATTAGTAATAGCATTGCTCGAGAGATTACATATATTGATTCTGAGAACTCAGTCAAAAGAGTATTTTATCGATTAAGGGACAATGGGTTAATTGAACGAGTTCCGGGAAGAGGTGGAGGTGCTTCTGCGTGGAGAAAAAAGGTATAGAGGAATAGCGGGGACGTTCCCCAAGGGGACACCCTAGTGGATTATATCAGGTGAGGGGCGAAAATGAAGATTAAAGAGAATATTATCATTATACTGCTGGTATTGATTGCGATCGCTCTATATATGAACTCGTTAAACGGAAGGTATGAATTTATCAAGGTAACAGGTGATGACGCCATGATGAGATTTGACACACGGAGCGGAAATATTGAAAAGCGAAATATTGACGGCAAATGGGAGGCGCTTGCCGCATTTGGATTAAAGGAAAACGAAAAAATATTGCACTAAAGAAGAAGGTTGAGGGACGTTCCCCAAGGGGACACCCTGAGGAATTTAGGGGCGGGGCGCAGGGCAAAGGTGGACCTGTCCCGCAGTAACACGTTTCGAAAAGGATATAAGGAGGAAAATCTGTGAGAAAACACTTAATATGTCTTATCATGTTTGGATGGATAGTATACTGGTGGCATACCACTGATGGTGGATGGGGTTTCGAACGATATGAGGCGAAAGAAGTTGAATTTCTTCCGGGGGTATGCAAGGTTGTATTGGAAGATAATAGAACTATGTATTTGACCGGAACGATATGGGCCCAGAAAGAAGAGGAAGCAAAAGAAGCAAAGGCCTGGCTTCATTAGGGTAAGAATAGGAGGCGGGACCCAATCCCTCCGCCGCTCCTGTTCGTCGCGGCTGCGGGATGAGATTTGCTGTCGCAAATTTCAGGGGACACCCTGGGGGATTTTAAGGGATTAAGGGGAAGCGAGTTGGAGCGGGTGCGATGGCGAAATTGAAACTGGACCTGCACGATATTTTCGACAACGGGGCCGCAATCGAAGAGGCGCTGAACCGCGTGATCAGCGAAGCGGTGGAGAAGAAGATACCGCTTGTGGAGATCATACCCGGCAAGGGAAGCGGCCAATTGAAGAAGCGTGTCTTACGGTTCCTCGAAGAGAAGCGCATAAAGAGCCTGTACCACCGCCTGGAGAAGGATAGCAAGAATTTCGGCAGGATATTCGTTCATTTTAAAAATAGCGGGAAATAGCGGGGACGGTGACTGAGGCGGCAGACTAGCGGAGGTGAGTATGGTGATACTGGCGAGAGCTCTTGGAGTCGTGATCGTGGCGATGGGGACTCTCATTGCAATTAATCCGTTGGCGTTCAAGGGCATGATCAATTTTTGGAAAAAGGGGAAGAATATATATATCGCAGGCGCCTTAAGGCTTTTTTTCGGGACCCTTTTCATATTTGTCTCTTCGAGATGCAGATTCCCGCTGGCGATATCCATATTAGGCGTTTTGATGATCATCGGAGGGATAGCCATCTTTCTGATCGGGCCGGAAAGGATCAGGACCATGTTCGCCTGGTGGGAACAGAGGCCGCCTCTTTTGATGAGGCTTATGGGCCTTATAGCGCTTGTAGTAGGGGCCCTGGTGATCTATTCGATATAGGGAGCAATGGGGACGGCCTCAGGGACACCCTGAGATATTTGACTCTTGACTTTAGCTGGATTCTATGTTAACCTTGTTGGTAGTGGTTAACAATTGTTAACATAGTATAAGTTGGTTAACAAAGGATAATAGTTGTAAATTATTTGAATTCAATAAGTTATGATATTTGACAATATGAAGAAGAGCGAATATATCAGCATTTCAGAGGCGGCTAAGCTGTTGGGCATCAGCCGGATCGCTGTGTATAAAAAGGTGAAGAAGGGGCAGATAAAGGCGATACGGATAGGCCGAAGTTTTGCCATCCCCACGAAGCATATTACCGATATCCTCGGAAGGGACCTGACCGAAGACGACAAGAAAAAGATCGATACCGCCGTGAAGAAGACGATCAGGGACTACGGAGAGGTGCTGAAGCTGTTGGGCAGGGATTGATGTATATCATCAGCGTTAAAGAGGTAGAGTACATAGCATTCCGGCTGGCGCAGGAGATGCTATTGTTCAACGAACCGATACCGGATTTTTCCACCCGTTATCCGAATGTCCTGGAAAGCTGTCTGGCGACGCCGTTCCAGGGTTTCGGCGGGAAGTCGTTCTATCAGAGCCTGGTAGCGAAGGCGGACATCCTTTTTTACCTGATGATAAAGAACCACCCGTTCCAGAATGGTAATAAAAGGATCGCGATGACGACGCTCTTGACATTCCTCTTCAAGAACGATAAGTGGCTGGAGGTAAATATACAGGAGCTCTATAACGTTACGATGTGGATCGCTGAAAGCCACCCGCAGTTCAAGGACGAGACGGTGAAGGCGATCGAGAAATTCCTGAAGGCCCACGTCGTAGACCTTTAAAAGGGAAGATCGGGAACGTTATACGAGGTGCGGCATGAAGATAGCGATCGGAGCGGTGGTGGGCGGATTGATAGGGCTGGGCATCGGCTATTTCGGCAAGTGCGCTTCCGGGGTATGCCCGCTGACCGGCAATCCTGTTATCAGTACTGTATTGGGCGCGCTTATCGGCGCGATGTTGATGATGAAATAGGAGAGAGGCATAATGAAGAAGAGCACCAAAGGTAAAGGTACGGCAGTCAAGTCGCATGCGGACCAGGATATAGTGGGACTCATCACGACGCTGGTCGAGAAGCTCGTGTCGCTGGAGACGAAGATGGATACGCTGATCAGCAGGACTTCGCAGCGGCCTGTCGAGGCGCCCAGGCAGCAGCAGATGCAGGCTCCTTCTCAGCAGCAGCGCAGGGATATTAGGACCATGTACAAAGTGATCTGCGCGGACTGCCGCAAAGAATGCGAGGTCCCGTTCAAGCCGGCAGGCGACAGGCCGGTCTACTGCAAGGAATGTTTCACAAAGCGCAGGAATAGCGGGACGTTCAAGCCGTGGGGTGAGGCAAAGCCGAAACACGGCCTTGCCGCGCCCGCGCAGGCCCCGGAAAAGCCGGCGGCGGCCGAGGGCGCAAAGCCCGCCCGCAAGAAGAAGCCGGCGGCGAAGAAGAAAAAGAAGTAAACCATAAGGAGGTCAGGATGGAAGAGAAACAGATAGGGACGGTCGACCATTTCTTCGACAAGATCAGCGTGGCCATGATCAGGCTGACGGATGCGCTGAAGGTGGGAGAGAAGCTACTCATAAAGGCCAAGGCCGGCGATTTCGTCCAGCCTGTTTCGTCCATGCAGATCGACCGCGTGCCCGCCCAGGAGGCGAAGGCCGGCGACCTTATAAGCTTAAAGGTAGACCAGAAGGTGCACAAGGGCGACGCGGTCTGCAAGGCCGCCGAATAGCGGAACGATGAAGATCAAGCCAAACCTGCAATTTTCGGTGTTGTGCGACGACGTGAGGCGCGAGAATAACGGGAAGTTCATGCTCCTCGGCCTCTTCGAGGCGATCAACGCGAGGAAGTTCCCGGCGACGCACCCGATGCTTTTCGTCGTGAACCGTTGGTGCAAGGGCGAGGGGCCGTTCTTACAGAAGATACGCATCGTGAACTCGAACGACAAGTCGGTCGTATTCCAGACCGACGACCAGCCGTTCGAGCTTGCCGAGATCGACGCGCACCATACGCTTGTGTCGCGGTTCGTGAACCTCGTCTTCAAGGACCCGGGGAAATACTGGGTCGAGATACTGCTGGACAACGAGCTCGTCCTGAATTACCCGATGATGTTGACGCAGAAGGCTCCACCAAAAGAGGGCTATGGAAATGAACAGGATCGACAGGGCGTTTAAAGGCCTGAAGGCGCGCAAAGAAAAGGCGTTCATCACTTACATAACGGCGGGCGATCCGAGCCTCGCCATGACCGCGAAACTTGTCGGATCTCTCGAGAAGGCGGGCGTCGACCTGATAGAGCTCGGCATACCGTTCTCCGATCCGCTTGCGGACGGGCCGGTCATCCAGGCGGCCTCGAAGCGCGCGCTGGACAGGGGCGCCACGCTGCACAAGATATTCGAGATGGTGAGGGCCCTTAGGCGCAAGTGCGCCATCCCCATAGTCTTCATGACCTATTATAATCCGGTGCTGAGGCACGGCCTCGCTAAGTTCTTTGCCGACTGCCGCGGCTGCGGCGTCGACGGCGTCATAGTGCCTGACCTGCCGTGCGACGAGGCGAAGGACCTGATGAGATGCGCGAAGAGGGAGAAGGTGGCCGCGATATTCCTCGCCGCCCCCACCTCGACAACGGCGAGGCTAAGGACGATAGTGAAGAATTCGGCCGGGTTCATCTATTATGTATCACTGACAGGAGTTACCGGCGCGCGCGCGAAACTCCCGCCGGAGGTCATATCCAAGGTAAAAACGATAAAGCGCATGACAAAGAAGCCTGTCTGCGTCGGGTTCGGCGTCTCTACCCCCGGCCAGGCAATGGGCATAGCCAAGGTCGCTGACGGCGTCATCGTCGGAAGCGCGATCGTCAGGGTCATCGACAATAGCCCGAGGGGAAGGCTCGTCAAGAAGGTCTCGTCCTTCTCTAAGAGGCTGGCGGATGCCGTCCATAAAGGGGAGGGTGGTCGTTGAGGATACTGGGGCTTGACGTAGGAAGCAAGCGGATAGGGCTGGCGCTGAGCGACGAACTGCTGTTTACCGCGCAGGGGCTTCAGTCGCTTGAACGCAAAGACCCAGAAACGGACCTGAGGGCCATAGCCGGCCTTGTCATGTCTAATCACGTCGTCGAGATCGTAGTGGGTCTGCCTCTGAGCATGGACGGAACGGAGAGCAAGCAGACCAAAGAGGTCAGGGAGTTCATAGTGGATCTGACGGGAGCGGTCAGTGTGCCGGTGAAAGCGTGGGACGAGCGTCTCACGAGCATGCAGGCTGAGCGCGCGATGCTTGAGGCTGACTTGAGCCGCGCGAAGCGCAGGAAGCTATCCGACAAGGTCGCGGCGCAGCTCATACTGCAGAGCTACCTGGACGCGAGAAAAAGGTGACGAATGTATAAACTGGACCAGCTTGACAACGGTTTAAAGGTCGCGGCAAAGCCGATGCCGCATATGGAGTCGTTCTCTCTCGGCGTCTGGATAAAGTCGGGCGGACGCTACGAGGACACGAAGAATAACGGCATAAGCCACCTTCTTGAGCACATGCTGTTCAAGGGGACGAAGAAGCGTGATACCAGGAAGATAAAGGAAGAGATAGAGGGCCGCGGCGGCACCTTTAACGGCTTCACGGCCGAGGAGTTCACCTGCTATCTCGTCAAGCTCCTCCCCAAGGACATCGAGCTCGGCGTCGACATCTTGAGCGACATGGTATTGAACCCCAATCTCGACGAGAAGGAGATAGAGAAGGAAAAGAACGTCATCATCGAAGAGATAAACATGTACAAGGACATCCCGGCCCAGCACGTCCACGAGATACTTACCGAGATGCTCTGGCCGGACCAGCCGCTGGGGATGCCCCTTGCCGGCACGGTCGAGTCGGTGAAGTCCATGACGCGCAAGGATGTCCTGCATTACAAGGATACCTACTACAACCCGCGCAATATCCTCGTAGTCGGGACGGGCAAGATCGGGGAGAAGAAGCTCCTGGATATCTCGGAGAAATATTTCGGCGGCACGGCCGGGAAAGCGAGCCCCGCCTTCAAGAAGGCCGTGTCGCAACAGGCGGCCGCGCGCGTGAAGCTACAGGCGAAGGATACCGAGCAGACGCACATGGCGCTCGGGTTCCACGCCGTCAACCGGCTCGACCCGGACCGTTACGCCCTGAGCGTCGCCAATATCATACTCGGCGCCAACATGTCGTCGCGCCTTTTCCACATCGTGCGCGACGAGCTCGCGCTCTGCTACGAGATAGCGTCGTCGACGCGCCGCTACGAGGACGCCGGCGCGTTCGTCGTCTCGGCCGGTGTCGACGAGCGCAAGCTCGTGAACGCGCTCGAGGTCATACTGTCGATCATATATTCGATGAAGCGCGAGGCAGTCCCTGCCGAGGAGCTAAACAGGGCGAAGGAATATTACAAGGGCCAGCTCCTCTTCGCGCTCGAGGACACGATGAGCCTGATGTTGTGGCTTGGCGAGCGGATAGTGATGGGCAGGAAGGACGCCGACCCGAAGAAGATACTGGAGCGCATCGACGCGGTGACGCCGGAGGACATCATGAGGGTCGCGAACCGGTTCTTCAGGCAGGAGGCCGCGAACCTGGCCGTGATCGGGCCCGTGAAGGAAGAAAAAAAGCTAAAAGAGGTGCTGCGCCTGACATGAGAGGCTCCATAAGGCTGTTCAAGGTCTTCGGCATATCGATCAATATCCACGTCACGTTCCTTTTGATCCTGGCGCTCTTCTTCTGGGGCGGCCTCAAATCGGCCGTCCTCATAATCGGCGTCTTCACTCTCGTGACGCTCCACGAGCTCTGCCATTCGCTTGTCGCCAAGCGGTTCGGCGTCCAGGTGACCGATATCACGCTTCTGCCCATAGGCGGCGTGGCGTCGATGGCCCGCATGCCGGAGAAACCCCTCCAGGAGTTCCTGATCGCGCTAGCCGGCCCGCTCTTCAATCTGGCGGTCATCGTGGCCCTTTACCTGCCGATGCAGGCGATATTCGGCAGGGGTTTTTTGCGTTACCCGCTATCGATCGAGACGTGGCCGCTGACCGCCGTCTACATATACAAGATAAATTTCTTTCTCGCGGTCTTTAACCTTATCCCGGCCTTCCCGATGGACGGCGGCCGGCTCTTGCGCTCGGTCCTCGCGCAGAAGCTGGGATTCTACCGCGCGACGAAGATAGCCGTGAGCCTCGGCCACCTGTTCGCGCTCGTCTTCGCCTTCTTCGGCATCGTCGTCCGGTTCAATATCCTCTGGATCGCGATCGCGTTCTTCATCTACATCGCCGCCTCCAGCGAGGAGGCGCAGGTCGACATCAAGGAGACCTTGAAAAAAGTGCGCGTCCGGGACATACTATCACGCGATTTTCTGAAATTGACGAGCGATATGACGCTGAAGAAGGTCCTCGAGACGATGTTCCATTCCAGGCAGGAGGACTTTCCGGTCGTCGACGGCGGCAGGATGACCGGTTTTGTCACGCGGCAGGATATAATGAACAGCATACACCAGTTCGGCATGGAAAAGAGCGTTAGCGATATCATGAGGAAGGATTTTCCGGCGCTCAGCGAGACCGATAAGCTCGGCGCAGTGCAGGAGCTCATGCACGATAAGGGCATGACCGCGCTGCCGGTCATGAAGGACGGCCAGGTCATCGGTATCGTCACGTTCGAGGACATCGGAAGGGCATACACGATACTGGCAAGAAGGTTTTAAAAGGGGAGCTTACCATGCGAAAAACGCTTGTTGCGCCAAGCATCCTGTCGGCCGATTTCTCAAAACTGGGGCAGGAGATACGCGACGTCGAGAAGGCAGGGGCCGACTGGATACACGTCGACGTCATGGACGGCCACTTCGTGCCGAACATCACCATAGGACCGCTCGTCGTAAAGTCGATACGGCCGGTGACGGGACTGCCGCTCGACGTCCACCTCATGATAAGGGAACCGGAGAAGTACATCGAGCCTTTCGCGAAGGCCGGAAGCGACATCATCACCTTCCACAGCGAGATAGAGACGGACCCGAAAGAGGTGATAAAACTCATACGGTATTTCAAGAAGAAGGTAGGCGTCTCCATCAAGCCGAAGACCGAACTGAAGGAGATCGAAGCCATCCTGCCGATGGTCGATATGGTGCTAATCATGACGGTCGAGCCGGGGTTCGGCGGACAGGAGTTCATCTTCGACTGCTTGCCGAAGATCGAGGAGCTGCGCTCAAGATTCAGGAAGGACATCGAGATAGACGGCGGGGTCAACGCCGAGACCGCGAAGGAAGCGGTGGCGAAAGGCGCCAATATCCTGGTCGCCGGCAATTATGTGTTCAGCAGCAAGGACTACGCTAAGGCGATAGGGAGCTTAAAGGTATAATACACAGGAGGAACATGTGGGAGCGATAAAATTCGGGACTGACGGTTGGAGGGCGGTGATAAGCGAGGATTTCACCTTTGACAATGTGAAGAAGCTTGCTCAGGCGATGTCCGAATACGTTGTGACGCAGAAGGGCGTATTGAAGGACCGCCAGTTCAAGGTCGTCATAGGCTACGACAGCCGTTTCCTTTCGGAAAAGTACGCCGAGCTCATCGCCTGCGTTATGGCCGGCAACGGCATCGGCGTGGTGCTGACCGACAGGCCTACGCCTACGCCGTCCATAAGCTACGCCATAAAGGACCAGAAGCTGATCGGCGGCGTCGTCATCACCGCGAGCCACAATCCTGCCAGGTATAACGGCGTCAAGTACAAGGCCTGGTATTCCGGTTCCGCCGAACCGGAGATAACCAAGCAGTTCGAGGCTGCCATCGGCAAGAACGAAACGAAGTTCATGCCTCTGGCCGAGGCTGTGAAGGGTGGCGCCATCGTCGTGAAGGATATAATACCGGCGCACCTGGCGTTCGTGAAGAAATACGTAAACCTTTCGCTCATCAAGAAGACGGATTTCAAGGTACTCGTCGATTCGATGTACGGCACCGGCAATGACTACATCGCCGACCTCCTGAAAGGCGGAAAGTGCAAGGTCGACACTATCCATAACGAGAAGAACCCCGGCTTTGGCGGCATAAACCCGGAGCCGATCATGCCTAACCTGAAGGAGATGGCGGATACCGTGAAGAAAGGCCGCTACGCCATAGGGTTGGCGACGGACGGCGACGCCGACAGGCTCGGCGTATGCGACGGTAACGGCAAGGTCCTGACCGGCCATAAGGTCATGACGCTTCTTCTCCTGCATCTCTTTGAGGACAAGAAGATGAAGGGCGACGTGGTCCAGACGCTCTGCGGCACCGACCTCATCGGCAAGATATGCGGGAAGTACGGCCTCAAGATGCACGAGACGCCGGTGGGTTTCAAGTACATCGCCGAGATCATCAGGACCGGGGACGTGCTGGTAGGCGGCGAGGAGACCGGCGGCGTGGCCTTCAAGGGCTACATCCCGGAGCGCGACGGCGTGCTCTCGGGGCTGCTCATACTCGAGATGATGGCGATGCGCAAGAAGAAACTGGCGGAGATCCTGAAGGCCATCGACAAAGAGTACGGCACCTACGAATACAAGCGCCTCGACGCGCGCCTGCCGGACGAGAAGAAGGCGCGGCTCATGGATAAGCTCAAGAGCGATCCGCCCAAAGAGATCCTCGGCAAGAAGATCGTCAAGGTCAACAGCCTTGACGGGTATAAGTTCATATGCGAGGACGGTTCGTGGATGATGATGCGGTTGTCCGGCACCGAGCCGATCGTCAGGATATACGCCGAGTCGCCGAGCCAGGCGCGATCGCAGAAGATATTGGAGTTCGCGAAGGGAATAGCGGACAGCGTGTAACAAGTACCAGTTCCCGGCCGGGGCGGGAACTGGTAATGAGAAATCCTTATTTCCCGCCCCGGCCGGGAACTGGTAATTAACTAATGGATAAAGCGCTGATAAGAAACTTTTCGATAATCGCGCACATAGACCATGGTAAGTCGACGCTTGCCGACCGGATACTCCAGTACACCGGCGCGATCAGCGAGCGCGAATTCCACGACCAGGTCCTTGATGACATGGACCTCGAGCGCGAGCGCGGCATCACCATCAAGGCGAGCGCTGTGCGCATTAACTACAAGGCGAAGGACTCTAATACCTACGAACTCAACCTTATCGATACGCCGGGCCACGTCGATTTCACATACGAGGTATCGAAGTCGATAGGCGCCTGTGAGGGCGCGCTGCTGGTAGTCGACGCCGCCCAGGGCGTCGAGGCCCAGACCGTCGCGAACCTCTATCTTGCGATGGAGCACAACCTCACCATCATCCCGGTCATAAACAAGATAGACCTCACAAACGCCCAGATTGACAAGGTGAAGAACGAGATAATAAAGATCCTCGGCCTGGAGAAGGACAATATCATACTCGCCAGCGCCAAGCAGGGCATCGGAACGCAGGAGATACTCGAGGCGGTGGTAAAAGATATCTCTGCGCCCGGCGGCGAGGTCACGAATCCCCTGCAGGCTTTGATATTCGACTCGAAGTTCGATGTCTATAAAGGCGTCATAGTGCTGGTCCGCGTCATGAACGGCGTCCTCTCCAAGGGCATGCAGATCATGATGATGTCGAACAAGAGCGTTTACGATGTCCAGGAGGTCGGCATCTTCGCGCCAAAGCCTCAGCAGGTCGAGCGGCTTTCATGCGGCGAGGTCGGCTACATCACCTGCAATATCCGGGACGCCAAAGAGGTCTCGGTCGGCGATACGGTCACAGACTCGAAGAACGCGGCCGCCATGCCCTTGCCCGGGTACAAGAAGGTCCAGCCGATGGTCTTCAGCGGCATCTATCCGGCCAACAGCGCCGACTTCCCGGCTCTCAAGGAGGCGATGGACAAGCTGCGGCTTTCCGACGCCTCTTTTGTCTTTGAGCTCGAAAAATCGGCGTCGCTTGGCATGGGTTACCGCTGCGGGTTTTTAGGCCTTCTGCACATGGAGATAGTGCAGGAGCGACTCGAGCGCGAGTTCGACCTGAACCTCGTCGTCACGACGCCGAGCGTCATATATAAGGTATTGAAGAAGACCGGGGAAGTGGTCGATATAGACAACCCCCTGAAATTGCCGAATTCCTCGGAGATAGAGGAGATCGATGAGCCCTACGTGCGGGCGTACATAATCACGCCCAAGGAATCGATAGGCAGCATACTTGAGCTTTCGGAATCGCGGCGCGGCGCGTATGTCTCGACCGAATACCTCGACGAGGACAGGGCCCAGCTCATCTACGACATCCCGCTCTCCGAGATCATCGTCGATTTCTACGACCGGATAAAATCCGTGACGCGCGGCTACGGCTCGCTCGATTACGAGCTCCTGGATTACAGGCCGACCAATATAGTGAAGCTCGACATACTGATAAACGGCGAGGTCTATGACGCCTTCTCTTCGCTGGTCTTCAAGGACAAGGCGTATGCCAAGGGGCGCGCCGTCATAGAGAAGCTGAAGGAGACGATCCCGCGCCACCTTTTCCAGATAATCCTGCAGGCGGCGATCGGCGGCCAGGTGATAGCCCGCGAGACGATCAAGGCCGTAGGGAAGAACGTCACCGCCAAATGTTACGGCGGCGACATCACGAGGAAACGCAAGCTCTGGGAGAGGCAGAAGGAAGGCAAGAAGAAGATGAAGCAATTCGGGAGGATAGAGATCCCGCAGGAAGCCTTCTTCGCGGCGCTGAAGGCTTAAAACGAAAGGCGATATCCGGATGAACAAGCGCGTCAAGTCACAGTTAAGGGAATGGGCGGAGTCCATCGTAATAGCGGTGGTGCTGGCGCTCATCATAAGGACGTTCGTCGTCCAGGCCTTCAAGATACCGTCGGGCTCGATGATACCGACGTTCGAGATAGGCGACAGGATATTCGTCAGCAAGTTCATATACGGCGCGAGGATACCGCTTACCGACATACACCTGCCGGCGCTCAGGCAGCCCCGGCGGGGCGACATCATCGTCTTCAGGTCGCCCGAGCCTCCAAAAAAAGATTTCGTGAAACGGCTCATCGCCACCGAAGGCGAAAGGGTCTCGATACGGGACGGCTGCATATACATAAATGGCGCCATGGTGGAGAACCCTTCGTCGGTGCGCTCTTTCTATTACTATAATAAGGGCGACTACGGCAAGGAGGGTGAAGAGGTCACGGTGCCGGAGGATTCGTATTTTGTCCTGGGTGATAACAGCGCGAATTCGAGGGACTCGCGCTACTGGGGTTTCGTCCCCAAGAAGAGCCTGATAGGCAAGGCGGTCTGCATCTACTGGCCGCTCAACAGGATAAAGGGCATAAAATAATGAACCTCGCGAACAAGATAACCATCGCCAGGATCATCCTCATACCGTTCTTCATAGCCTCGGTCATCTACAGCAGGCTCGACATCGCGCTCGTTATCTTCATATGCGCGGTCATTTCCGACGGGCTTGACGGTTTCATCGCGCGGACGATGAACCAGAAGACGTTCCTCGGAACGGTGCTCGATCCCGTAGCGGACAAGCTTTTGCTGATGAGCACCTTCATAGTGCTTGCCGTCTCCAAGAGCATCCCGGCAGGCGCGCGGCTCCCGGCGTATGTGCCGATCATCGTCATTTCGCGCGACGCGCTTATCGTGCTAGGCACCGTGATTATATATTTCATCGCGGGAGACGTGAAGATAGAGCCGAGCGGTTACGGCAAGGTGACGACCTTCTTCCAGATGATGACGATAGTGAGCGTCCTCGTCCATTTCAGATACTCGTACGTCATATGGACCATCGCTATAATCTTCACGGCGATATCGGGCATAGACTACCTTATAAAGGGAAGCAGGATGCTTAACAATAATCATGCGCCGCAGAAAAAACGGCAGGGGGAGGCAACATGGCAGCGGTGATCATAGCGTTCATACTGGCTTACCTCATAGGTTCTTTCCCGACGAGTTTTATCATGGGAAAGGCACTCAAGGGTATCGATATCAGGCAGGTCGGCTCAGGCAATGCCGGCGCGACCAACGTCATGAGGACGATGGGCAAGGTGCCCGGCCTGGTCACTCTCGTAATCGATATCCTGAAGGGCTCGCTCGTCGTTTTTGTCGTCGCGAACCTCATCTATCCCTATGTCCAGGGCATCACCCTGGGCCTCTTCCGCGTGCTTTTGGGGTTCATCGTGATATGCGGCCATATCTGGCCTGTCTTCCTCGGATTCCGGGGAGGTAAGGGTGTCGCCACGACGATCGGTGTCGTTGCGGCTTTGGAGCCGACCGTCCTTTTATGGGGCCTCCTTGTATGGGTCGCCGTCTTTTCGATGACGAATTATGTCTCGCTTTCCTCTATCACTATGGGGCTTACTTTTCCGATAGTTTCGCTGATATTACACCAACCTGTTTATAACCTTATATTTTTCATAACTATTTGCGCAATAAATAGTTACAAGCATAAAGGAAATATAGAGAGATTGGTTAGGGGAGTTGAAAGTAAGACTATAATTTTCAAGCGCAGTTAGTTATTAAAAAAGTGAGTTATCAAATATTGACAATAAAAAAAAGTGGTGTATACTTATGATGTAATCGAGGAAGGCTTATATTTTTTTCATAACTAAGTAAAACATTTTAAAAAGTCCTGAGAGGTGCGCGATGAGAGAGGTAATGTTCAGAAACCTGACGTCCGTAACCTCGCGAAAGAAAGATATAGTCCTCAGGGAGATCTTTCATAAGGATGGCATCGTCTCTATCACCGAAAGGCGGAGTTTCTATTATATTAAGGATATCACCCATCTCGACAACGAAAACGACCTTCAGAAATGGATAGCCGCGCAGAACGCCGGCTCCACATCGAGTAAGCGCCACTTCTACATCTTTAAGGAGCATAACGATAAGCTCGGCGAGGAGAGGATACTGTGCAAGATAGCGGGGACCTTCTACGTCATCGTCGACAACACCGTCTTCACGGTCGCTTTTTTGCATTCATTCAGGGCGAGTTTTCAGAGAGAGCATGTATGACGTATTTTTGCGCAGTGAACAACGATAAGGCTGCGGCGCGGAGGAGCCGGAGCCTTATCATTTTTTAAAGGGGGTAGGCTTATGCCGTATCTGTCCATGAGAAGGTATCACGACATCTTTCACAAAAAGGTCTCGAAGGCTATCCAATTCGAAAGGGCCAAACAGCGCTGGAACGAATCGCACCGAAGCGCGTTCTATAAGCCTAAGGCCTCAAAGCCCAGGTCTTGACAATCATAATATTATATGGTATACTTTTGGCTCTTACAGGCCAAAAGTATGGATATATTGAGCAGGATGAACTGGGTAGACGTAATGATCGCAATCCTTTTATTGCGAATAAGTTACGCTACTTTTAAAGAAGGGTTAAGCCACAGCATATTCCCGCTTTTTGCCTCCGCCGCCGTCCTTATCCTGAGCCTGCATTATTATATAGCGCTGGGTTCGATCATATCTAAACACATTCCGGGCATCCATTGGATGGCCGCGAACTTCATAAGCTTTCTTCTTTTGGTCGTAGTTTTAAGCATCCTTTCGAAGTTCCTCAAGGCCATTATAGATATCATAGTGCAGGTCCAGTGGCATCCCGCTATAGAGAAATGGGGCGGCCTGGCGATAGGCCTGTTGAAGGCCGCGGTCATCACGGCCACCATATTATCCATCCTCATGCTTGCCCCTCTGCCGTATTTTCAGCGTTCGATCAAGGACAAATCGCTCACGGGCAGGGCGATCTTGCGGATCGGGCCGGTCATGTACTGCAAGGCGGCGGGCTTCCTTTCAAAGGTCGGTTTTGTCCAGCGCACGCCGTCCGAAGAGAAGGTGATGGAGGAGCTGGAGTGGTATAAGGAGATACCCGTAAAAAAGTAGGACAGCTGTATCGGACAACAGGTACAAAGGCGGCCCTTACCGGGCTTTTTTTATCCTCCTACGCATTCACGCGATATTAGCAAGAGTGCTTCGGAGGACAAGTCCGCCGGATAACATGGAGAGGATAGCATGAAACTGAAAGATATCTACAGGCTCATCGTCGAAAAAGGTCTCGAGCATGATCCCAGGACCGTTGCGCAGATAAGGGAAGACGTTAGAAGGGCAAGGAAGGAATTCGCGAAACTCAAAGGCGTCTCGAAGAGGTGCTACGACGCCGAGCGGCTCAAGCACCCTTACGCGGATACGAGGATACTGTGCGGCGATCCGGATACCGATGTGAAGACGGTCATGGTCGGGATCGACATGGAAGGGCCGGAGCTTTTGACGGCCGCAATGCTTAACAACGAAGGCGCCGCGATAGACCTTGTGATGGCGCACCATCCGGAGGGGCTGGCATGGGCCGGCTTCTACGAGGTCATGCATATGCAGGCGATGATACTGGAGCGTTTCGGCATCTCGCCGGAGGTCGCGAAGGACCTCCTCAAGGAGAGGATAGGCGAAGTCCGTAGGGCCGTCGCGCCGGCGAACCATTTCAGGTCGGTGGACATAGCGCGGCTTCTCGGCATACCCTACATGTGCGCCCACACGCCTGCGGACAACCACGTCGTGACGTATCTGCAGAAGTTATGCGACAGGAAGAAGCCGGACAAGGTCTCGGACGTGATAGACCTTCTGTTGACGATACCGGAGTACATAGACGGCGCGAAGAAGAACGCCGGGCCGAGGATACTGGCGGGCGAGCCAAAGAAAAAGGCAGGCAGGATATTCGTGGACATGACCGGCGGCACCGAAGGCTCCAAGAAGGTCTTCGCCCGGCTCTCGCAGGCGGGCGTCGGCACTATAGTCGCGATGCACCTGAGCGAGGAGCATTACAAGCAGGCGAAGGATGAGCATATCAACATCGTCATAGCGGGCCACATCGCGAGCGATACGCTGGGCTTGAATCTTCTCCTGGACGGGCTCTCGAAGAAGCAACCGTTCAATATCATCCCGTGTTCGGGCTTCATAAGAGTAAGGCGGTAAATGGCTATACCTGACGCGCTCATCGACCAGATCCAGAACCGGGTCGATATCGTAGAGATCATTTCGCGGTACATACCGTTAAAGAAGGCGGGCAGGAACTACAAGGCGCCTTGTCCTTTTCACCATGAGAAGACGCCTTCTTTTATTGTCAGCCCCGATAAGCAGATCTATCATTGTTTCGGGTGCGGGGCGGGCGGGAACGTCTTTTCGTTCCTCATGAAGCACGAGGGGCTGGAGTTCCCGGAGGCCGTGGAGATGCTCGCCGAGAAGGCGGGAGTGAAACTGCCTCGCTATGCCGGCCAGAGGGACGAGGCCGGATCGATGTCCCGGCAGCTCTATGACGCGAACGAGCTCGCGGCGCAGTTCTTCCAGGCGACGCTCGCCGGCAACAGGATGGCGCAGGAGTACCTGCGCTCGCGCGGCATAGGCGGCGAGACGGCCAAGAGGTTCAGGGTGGGTTACGGCCCCGAGAGCTGGGACGCCCTCCTGCAGTTCCTGAAGAAGAAGGGCGTTGCCGAGGCGGTCGCCGAAAAGGCAGGGCTGGTCATAGCCAACGACCGCGGCGGCCATTACGACAGGTTCAGGAAGAGGATAACGTTCCCGATACTGGATGTGAAGGACCGCATCCTTGGTTTCGGCGGCCGGGTGCTCGACGCGAGCCTGCCGAAATACGTCAATTCGCCCGAGACGCCTATATATTCTAAGGGCAAGCATTTTTACGGCCTCAACGTCAGCAAGGACCAGGTGCGGAAGACAGGCCACGCGCTGATCGTCGAGGGTTATCTCGATTTCATCATACCGTACCAGGCGGGGGTGCATAACATAGTCGCCACCCTCGGGACGGCGCTCACCGTGGACCAGGCGCGGCTCCTGAAACGGTACGCATCGACCGTCGTCATGGTCTACGACCCGGATGAGGCGGGCGAGGCCGCGAGCATCAGGAACATGGACCTCTTCATCAGCGAGGACATAGCGGTCTACGTTGCGGAGCTGCCCCAAGGCTATGACCCGGATACTTATATAAAGAAGTCCGGGGCCGAAGAATTCAGGGAGCTCATAAAGAAGGCGAAGAACCTCTTCGATTACAAGCTCGACAAGCTCGCTTCGAGGTTCAATATAAGGTCGGCGCACGGCAAGGCCGCTATAGCCGGCGAGATGCTTCCGACAGTATCGCGCATCAACAACGCCGTGCTGCGTTCGGACTTCATCAAGAAGCTCTCCGAACGGCTCGCGGTGGACGAGGGATCGCTGAGGGTCGAGCTGAAGAAGGTGAAGCAGGACCCGGGCGAGCGTTACCGCGCCATGGAGGTCAAGGAGGCACGGAGCACTTCGAAGGGCGCCGAGAAGATGATCGTGGCGCTCATGCTCGAAGGGGCTGAACTGGTCCGAAAGGTGGAGGAACAGCTGTCGGCCGAAGAGATGGAGAACACGTCGGTCAGGCACGTCGTCCAGGCTATACTCGAGATGCGCCGCTCGCGCGGCGAGGTGAGCGCTCCGGCGCTCATCAACCGGCTGGGCCATGATGACGAGGCGACTCTCCTCGTTTCGGAGGCGGTCGCGATGTCCGAGGTCTTCGGCGAGACAGACCGCGATAAGATACTGGCGGATTGCGTGGCGGCGATAAAGCGCGACAACAAGAAGGACCGCGTCAAGCGGCTGCAGTCGGCCCTGAAGGTCGCGCAGGATTCGCGCGATGAGGAGACCGTGAAGAAGATATGCGCGGAGATGAACGCGCTGATGAAGAAATGAAAAAGAAACGGAAAATAATGAGAAAAAGGGTGAGCAGGAAAAAGGCGTTGCGGCGTAAAGCGCCGGCGCGGCGGAAGAAGCCTGCGCGCCGCAAAAAGGCGGGGCGGCCGAAGGTCCATAAGGCGATAGCTCGCGTAAAGGCCGGTCCTGTCACACGTCCCGCGCCGAAGCCCGCGGCCGGAGAAGAGGCCGCTCCGACAGAGAAGGAGACCGCGCGCTCGAAGAAGATGCGCAAGCAGCTGACTGAGCTTATCGCGCTCGGCAAGGAGAAGGGCCATCTGACCTTCGAGCAGGTCAACAACATCCTTCCGGTAAATATCGTATCGTCCGAAGAGATAGACGAAGTCCTCGGCATCCTGGGCGACGAGAACATCCGGCTCGTCGACAGCGAGGAAGACGCCGCGAAGGAGGCCGCCGAGGAAGAGGAGGTCGAGGAGAAGAAGGTCGAGGTTGTTAAAGGGGAAGAGCCCTCGAAACTCATCCAGATCGACGATCCCGTGAAGATGTACCTGCGCCAGATGGGCCAGATACCGCTCCTCACCAGGGAGGAGGAGATCTCCATAGCCGAGCGCATCAAGGCCGCGGAGTACAAGTTCATCGATGCCGTGTCGCAGGTCAAGCTCTCCAAGGTAAAGGCCCTCGAGATACTCAACAGCGTATTAAAGAACGAGGTCAATCCCGAAGAGTTCCTGAACATCGATCCGAAGATCAAGCCCGGCAGGCTGATGCAGAAACTTACGCGGCTTATCACAAAGCTGAGGAAGGCGAGAAATGAGTCGACCATTGCGCATCTCATCACAGAGGCAAGCCTCGCCATGCCGGTCATCGAGGACATAGTCAAGAAGATCGAGGCGAGCCTGAACGAATATCTGCGCGTGGAGGCTTCGCTCGCGCGTGTCCGTAAAAGCGGATCGCGCACCGAGGTGATAAAGTTCCTCAAGAAGAAAAGACAGGTCGTGCGCGTCTTCGGCGAGCCGATAAAGGACATACGCGAACATTTCAAGGCGATCAAGCTGTGGGAGGCCAGGTTCAACAAGGCAAAGAAGGAGCTTGTTGGCGCGAACCTGAGGCTCGTGGTGAGCATAGCTAAGAAATATACGAACAAGGGCCTGTCGTTCCTCGACCTGATCCAGGAAGGCAACATCGGCCTGATGAAGGCCGTCGATAAATTCGAATACAAGCGCGGCTACAAGTTCTCGACTTACGCGACGTGGTGGATACGGCAGGCCATCACCCGCTCCATCGCGGACCAGTCCCGGACGATCAGGATACCGGTGCACATGACCGAGACGATCAACAAGCTTATCCGTGTATCGAGGGCGTTCGTCCAGGAGAACGGCAGGGAGCCCACTCCGGAGGAGATAGCGCACAAGATGAGGATGCCCGTGGACAAGGTGCGCGGGATACTGAAGATCGCGCAGGAGCCGATATCGCTGCAGACGCCGATAGGCGACGAGGGTGACACGCACTTCGGGGATTTCATCGAGGACAAGCGCGCGGTGTCGCCGGCCAACGCGACAGCGTACTCCATGCTGCGCGAGGAGATGGAGGAAGTGCTGAGCACGCTGACGGAACGCGAGAAGAAGGTGCTGCGCCTGCGCTTCGGCATAGGCGACGGCTACCCTCGGACTCTCGAAGAGGTCGGCAGGATGTTCAAGGTCACGAGGGAGCGCGTGAGGCAGATCGAGGGCAAGGCGCTCAGGAAGCTGCGCCATCCGACGCGGTCCAGGCGTCTCAAGAACTTCCTCGCCATGGGCGTTGCCGAGTAATGGCATTGAAGTCGAATGTTTTTTCTGATATAATTACGGGAGTTTGTAAGGTGCTTCGGCGGCTACAATCCTCCGATCTGTCGGATTGTTTAACGCCGCCTCAGCATCAGATTTGCTTCGCAAATCTGGGCCTGTAGCTCAGTCCGGTAGAGCAGGAGACTCATAATCTCTTGGTCCAAGGTTCAAATCCTTGCGGGCCCACCATATCTGTACGCCAAACTGTTGTTTTATAAGGTCTGTGAGGGATTTGAAGCCCGCGAGCGCCGACGAATAGGAGGAAAAGGCCTCCGGCCGTCAGCGAGCGGGCTGGCTACGCAGGCGGCCTCTGGACGCCGGAGTAGCCAAATCCTTGCGGGCCCACCAATTCCGCCGAAGGCGGGATTGATCCTGAACGAGATATGAAATCCGACGAAAAGGAGGATTTCATACGAAGAGAAGGACCTTTGAGGTCGTTCAGCTTGGTCGCATCCTCAGGATCCAAATTTGCTTTGCAAATTTGGGCACTTAGCTCAGTTGGTTAGAGCGCATGCCTCACATGCATGAGGTCAGAGGTTCAACTCCTCTAGTGCCCACCAGTTTCGCCAGCGCCCGGTTACAGCGAAACTGTCCCGAGTCACCGGCGCTTGACCGCAGTGACGAGGGGCACAACAAAGAAAGCACGATGGAAACAGTAAACCTTGGAGAACAGATAAAGATGCTGGTGGAGCTGCAGGGGCTTGATACGCAGATATTCAAGCTCGAGGACGAGCTTGTGGCGATACCCGAGGAGATAAAAAAGGAAGAGGATAGATTCAAGGAAGAGACCGCGCATCTCAAGAAGCTGGAAGACGGCGTCAAGACGCTCCAGGTCCGCCGCAAGGAAAGGGAGGGCGATCTCAAGGCAAAGGAAGATTCGATAAAGAAACTGCAGACGCAGCTCTATCAGCTGAAGACGAACAAGGAGTATTCGGCGATGCAGGAAGAGATAGGCCGCGTAAAAGCTGACAATTCCCTCATAGAAGAGGACATAATAAAGGTCCTGGATGAGATAGACGCGGAGAACAAGAAGATCGCGGATGAAAAATGCCGCTTAAAGACGGAAGAAGTGAAGCTTAGCGACAACAAGAAGCGGCTGGACGAACAGGCGAAACGCGTGACAAAGGATCTTGAAGAGCTCAGGAAGCAGCGCGAAGCGCTCGCCGGCAAGGTGGACAAGACGGTCCTGGCAAAGTACGAGAAGGTCATCCAGGGCAAGGACGGCCTCGCGGTGGTGAGGATAGCGCAGGAATCGTGCCAGGGGTGCTTCAGGATTCTGCCTCCGCAGGTCATAAACGAGGTGAGGCAGAAGAAGGACCTGATCTTCTGCGAGAACTGCTCGAGGATATTGTACATTGAAGAATAAGACGCTGACCGTCTATATCGACGGCGGCGCGCGGGGCAATCCCGGGCCTGCCGGCATAGGCGTCGTCATACTGGATGAGCGGAAGAAGAAGATAAAAGAGCTGTACAAATATATCGGCGAGGCGACGAACAACATAGCGGAATACAACGCCCTGATCTACGGCCTCGAGGAGGCGCTCAGCCTCGCGCCGGACAAAGTGGTCGTCAAGATGGACAGCGAGCTTGTGGCCCGGCAGCTGAGCGGCGATTACAGGGTGAAGGACGAGGGTATAAAGCCGCTCTTCGAAAAAGCGCTGGGCATACTGAAGCAGTTCAATGCATTTGAGATAAAGCATATAAACAGGGAAAAGAATAAAGACGCCGATAAGTTGGTTAACAAGGCGATAAATTTAGGACCCTTTCAGCAGACCGGGTGATCGCCCCGCCTTCGCATTCAACTAGAAATAGCCTGAGTGCTTCGCGGGGAGGAAAGTCCGAGCTCCACAGAGCGGCGTAGCGGCTAACGGCCGCCCACCGGAAGGTGAGGACAATCCCTCGGCGCGCCAAAATCGCATAAGCGATTTTGGCTTGCTCGGGATCATCGCTTAGCGAAAGCAATGGCGATGAGAGCCACAGAGACGAGTCAAATTTTGCGAAGCAAAATTTGATCCTGAAGAGGCGACGAATAGGAGCCTCTGAAGGATCTTAATGGTGCTTCGGCGGCTACAATCCTCCGATTTGTCGGATTGTGTAACGCCGCCTCAGCATCAAATTTACTTCGTAAATTTGGGTGAAACGAGGCAATCTCTACGCGGAGCAAGACCAAATAGGGCTCGAACCAGGAGTTGCTCGCTCCTACTGAGAATCGTCAGTGTCGAGCCGGGTAAGGTCGCTTGATCCTTGGAGTGATCCAAGGGCCAGATAGATGACCACCTCATCCCGCGGATAACGCGGGACCAGACAGAACTCGGCTTACAGGTCTGCTTGACGCCCCGCACCTGGGTTTCCAGGTGCGGGGTTTTTTATTTAAGTGGGAAAGTATTGACAAAGGGGGAGCCATAGTGTATACTTTTGGCAAGGAGTGGTATGAAGTGGTGTAAAGTGGAGGAACGCCAGAAGTGTTCTACGGCCAGTACGAACATACCATAGATAAGAAGGGCCGGGTGATCCTGCCGTCCAAGTTCCGCGACATGTTCAAGGAATACGGCATTGAGCGCCTCTATGTCACCACGGGCCTGGACAACTGCCTTTTCCTGTTCACGGAAGACGAATGGAAATCGCAGGAGTCCAAGCTGAAATCGATGCCCTTCACAAAATCAGATTTCCGAAAATTCAACAGGATGTACTTTTCGGGAGCGAGCCAGATAGATTTCGATAAACAGGGGAGGATATTACTGCCGAAATACCTTAAGGATTTCGCGGAGATAAAGCGTGATGTGGTGATCATCGGCGTCGCCAACCGCATGGAGATCTGGTCAAAGGAACGCTGGCAGGAATACTACAAGAGCTCCAAGGGTTCCTTCGAAGAGATAGCCGAGAAATTGGTCTCACAAGAAGGGTGAGGAGGTGAAAAGAGCATGGGTAATGTACGCTACACGAAAGCTCAGAGGGGGGTCGCGCAGGATCCGATGCCCTCGAACATGTTTATCGAAAGGCTCAAGAAGATAAGGGCTTTGAACAGCAGCCCTTCTCTTTTTGGTATCAATAGCCTGATGGTGAAGAAGATAGCGAAGAACATCTACCTTGTGACGAGGTAGCCATCTTATCCGATCTGCACAGGCCGGTCATGCTCCATGAGGCGGTTAGCGCCTTGAGATTGCGGCCTGGCGCGTGCGTGGTAGACGCGACGG